>CAJPKC010000030.1 GCA_905370255.1 Streptococcus oralis | reverse complement strand
CTGATGATGCTCTTAGAACGATAAGGTATGGAGTGTTACCAAAAAGTTACTAAAATTTGAAAAATGAGTCTATTTTGCAAGATTCAAAAGGCTTAAAACCCTATTAAATCAGGGTTGTAAGATTTAATAAATGGAGTTATGGAACTCAAAATCCAGTGTCCGCAAGGACGTGCCGGTTCGACCCCGGCCGCCGGTATAGTAATAACGACAAGGTTTTCGAGCCTTGTCTTTTTATTTTTTCTTCCAATTTTTTCTCTCAGAGTTACTTAAAATTACTATTTTTTTAAATAATTATTTTTATCTAGTAAACATTTTTTACTTTATTTTTACTAAATCTTCAATTATTTCACATTATTTTTAACTATGATAGGTCTATACCATTTACAAATTACTTATAAAGGTTTATAATGTAATAGACATAATAAATATTAGAAAATTGTATACGGAGGTTATCATTATGCCTAAATATATTAAAGCTGATCAATTTTTCTATCCTCATGGTGTTCGTCGCGGTGGTTACTTAGAACTTATTGATGGGAAATTTGGTAAGCATGTAGATCAAGTAGCTGAAGGTGCTGAAATTATTGACTATAGTGGTTATAGTATTGCACCTGGTCTTGTGGATACTCATATTCATGGTTTTGGTGGTGTCGATGTTATGGACAATAATATTGAAGGTACGCTTCATACTATGAGTGAAGGGCTTCTTAGTACTGGTGTTACAAGCTTTTTACCAACAACTTTGACCTCTTCATATGAGCAGTTATTAGCAGTAACTGAGAACATTGGGGGTCGTTACCAAGAAGCTACTGGTGCTAAGATTCGTGGTATTTATTTTGAAGGTCCTTATTTTACTGAAAAGTATAAGGGAGCTCAAAATCCAGCTTACATGAAGGATCCTCGAATGGATGAGTTTCGTGCTTGGCAGAAGGCTGCTAATGGCCTTCTTAATAAGATTGCGCTTGCTCCAGAACGTGAAGGTGTAGAAGACTTTGTTCGTACTATTACTGGAGAAGGTGTAACGGTTGCTCTTGGTCACTCTAATGCAACATTTGATGAAGCTAAAAAAGCTGTTGATGCTGGAGCAAGTGTATGGGTACATGCTTATAACGGTATGCGTGGTTTGACTCATCGTGAACTTGGGATGGTTGGTGCCATGTATGAATTGCCTCATACTTACGCAGAGTTGATTTGCGATGGTCATCATGTGGATCCTAAAGCTTGTGATATTCTTCTTAAACAAAAAGGTACTGAAAATATTGCTCTTATTACAGACTGTATGACAGCTGGTGGTTTACAAGATGGTGACTATATGTTGGGAGAATTCCCAGTTGTGGTTGCAAATGGGACTGCTCGTCTTAAATCTACAGGGAACTTGGCAGGTTCTATTCTCAAACTTAAAGACGGTTTGAAAAATGTTGTTGAATGGGGTATTGCAAATCCTCATGAAGCAGTCATGATGGCCAGTCTCAACCCAGCAAAATCAGTTCACATTGATGATGTATGTGGACAAATCCGTGAAGGTTACGATGCTGACTTTATCGTTCTTGATAAAGATTTGGAATTGGTAGCAACTTACCTTGATGGTGAAAAACGTTATCAAGCATAGAAATATAAAGCAGTGACTAGTCTTAGTTGCTGTTTTTTTGTTAGCTGTATTTCTTGTGTGATTTCGTAAATTAGAAAGACTTTATGTCTGTTACTGAAAACGAGCAAATTTCTTTCATTGTGCAAAAAAATTCGCTATAATATACGATACAAAGGAAATGAAACTATGTATCGAGTTATAGAAATGTACGGGGATTTTGAACCTTGGTGGTTCATAGAAGGATGGGAAGAAGACGTCATTAGTAGTAAGAAATTTGAAAATTACTATGATGCCTTGAAGTATTATAAATCTTGCTGGTTTGAACTGGAAAAGAAAATTCCACTATATAAAAGTCGAGGAGACTTAATGACCATATTTTGGAATCCGGAGGATAAGCGTTGGTGTGAGGAATGTGATGAATTTCTGCAGCAATATCATTCCTTGGCTTTACTGGAAGATGGTCAAGTTATACCAGATGAAAAATTCAGACCGGGTTATGAAAAACAAACTGGTTTAGAAATCCACCGGACGTGTCGCATCAAAAAAGATGGAACAACTTTTTAATAAAGTTGTTCTTTTTTTTGTATTTTCTTCGAATAATTAACTGAGGAGGGAATATGGTACAAGCACTTGCACAAGAATTGATTAGTCTCGCAAAAAAGGATGGAGCTCAGGATATCTATTTTATTCCCAAGGACAAGGGTTATGAGTTGCATATGCGAATAGGTGATGAAAGGCGTTTGATTAATAGCTATGACTTTGAAAAGTTGGGCGCAGTTATTAGTCATTTTAAATTTATTGCGGGGATGAATGTTGGAGAAAAGCGTCGTAGTCAGCTTGGGTCCTGTGATTATCAGCATGATGGCAAGGTTTCTTCACTACGCTTATCGACGGTAGGAGATTATCGTGGTCATGAGAGTTTAGTTATTCGCCTTTTGCACGATGAAGAACAAGAGTTGCGCTTCTGGTTTCAAGACCTTAAGGAACTGGAAAAGGGCTTTAGGCAACGCGGTCTTTATCTTTTTGCAGGCCCTGTAGGAAGTGGGAAAACTACCTTAATGCATGAATTAGCTAAGTCATTGTTCAAGGGACAGCAGGTTATGTCTATTGAAGACCCAGTTGAGATTAAGCAAGAAGAGATGCTGCAATTACAACTCAATGAAGCTATTGGACTGAGCTATGAAAACTTGATAAAACTTTCTTTGCGACACCGCCCAGATCTTTTAATCATTGGAGAAATTCGGGATAGCGAAACAGCCCGTGCTGTTGTAAGAGCGAGCTTAACGGGAGCTACAGTATTTTCGACTATCCATGCAAAGAGTATTCGTGGGGTCTATGAGCGTCTTTTAGAACTTGGTGTCAGTGAAGATGAACTCGCAGTTGTTTTACAAGGTGTTTGCTACCAGAGACTAATCGGGGGAGGAGGAATTATTGATTTTGCAAACCAAAATTATTCAGAACACCAGGCAGAAAAATGGAATGAGCACATGGATCAGCTTCTTAAAGATGGACATATCACTGCCCTTCAAGCTGAAACGGAGAAAATTAGCTACCAGTAAGCAGAAGAAAATCATCACTCTCTTTAACAATTTGTTTTCGAGTGGTTTTCACTTGGTAGAAATCATTTCCTTTCTTGATAGAAGTCTTTTGTTGGAGAAGGAATATGTTTCACAGATGCGCCTAGGACTATCGAAAGGAAAATCTTTCTCGGAAATGATGGGGAATTTAGGTTTTTCGAGTGCGATTGTCACTCAACTTTCATTGGCTGAAGTTCATGGAAATCTCCATTTGAGTTTGGGGAAAATTGAAGAATATTTGGATAATCTTGCTAAGGTCAAGAAGAAGTTAATTGAAGTTGCGACCTACCCACTTATTTTACTAGCTTTTTTACTGTTAATTATGCTAGGATTGCGGAATTATCTCTTGCCCCAACTGGATAGTAGTAACATAGCTACCTTAGTGATTAGTAACCTGCCACAGATTTTTCTCGGACTTATTCTGGCACTAAGTCTTGCATCTTTAACAGGACTGATATTCTACAGAAAATCTAAGAAGATACAAGTCTTTTCTTATCTGGCTAGAATCCCCTTTTTAGGTGTGTTTGTTCAGTACTATCTAACTGCTTATTATGCTCGTGAATGGGGAAATATGATTGGACAAGGTTTAGAGTTGGCACAGATTTTCCAGATGATGCAGGAGCAAGGGAATCCTCTTTTTAAGGAAATTGGATACGATTTAGATCAATCTTTGCAAAATGGGCATGAATTTTCTAAGGTTGTTCAGACCTATCCCTTCTTTAGAAAGGAGTTGGGATTAATCATTGAATATGGAGAGGTTAAATCCAAGTTGGGAAGCGAATTGGAAATCTATGCGGAAAAAACCTGGGAATCCTTCTTTACCCGAGTCAATCGGACCATGAACCTTGTTCAACCACTGGTCTTTATTTTTGTAGCCCTGCTAATCGTTTTATTGTATGCAGCTATGTTGCTGCCAATGTATCAAAATATGGAGGTAAATTTTTAGATGAAAAAAATGATGATGAAATTAAAAGAAACGAAGGCAAAAGCTTTTACACTGGTAGAAATGTTGGTGGTGTTGCTTATCATTAGCGTCCTACTCTTGCTTTTTGTGCCAAATCTTACTAAGCAAAAGGATGCAGTGAATGACAAGGGGAAAGCAGCTGTCGTCAAGGTGGTAGAAAGCCAAGCAGAACTGTATAGTCTGGATAAAAATGAAGATGCTAGTCTAGGTAAATTACAGGCAGATGGACGCATTACTGCTGAGCAAGCAAAAGCCTATAAAGAGTATCATGCCAAGCAAAATAAGAGTCAGTCAGTTGCAGATTAGGGCCTTTACCATGCTAGAAAGTTTATTGGTCTTAGGAATAGTCAGCCTGTTAGCCTTGGGTTTGTCAAGTTCAGTTCAATCAACTTTTGCAGCTGTGGAAGAGCAAATTTTCTTTATGGAGTTTGAGGAACTTTATCGAGAAACCCAGAAGCGAAGTCTGGCTAGTCAGCAAAAGATGATCTTAATGCTAGAAGAGAGAAGTATTGGGAATGGCTATCAGAAATTAGCTATTCCAAAAGGGATTCAACTACAGTCCAATCAGTCAATCACATTTGATAAGGCTGGAGGAAATTCGTCTCTTGCAAGTGTGAGATTTCAAACAAGGAAAGAAGTAGTTCGCTACCAACTATATCTAGGAAATGGAAAGATTAAACGTATTCAAGAAGCAAAAAATTAAGGCGGTTATTTTACTGGAGGCAGTGATTTCACTAGCCATTTTTGCCAGTATTGCAACCCTCTTGCTAGGGCAGATTCAAGAAAGTAGACGACAGGAAGCAAGACTCTTAGAACAGGAAGAAGTTTTGCGAGTGGCTCGTATGGCTTTGCAGACTGGACAAAAGCAGTTGACTGTCAATGGGCTTACGGTTCATGTTGTCTCGAATGAGCGAGGTTTGGAGGTGTATCATGGGACGGAGAAATTACTGGCGATTCAAGATAAGTAGAGTCAGAGCGTTTACTCTTTTAGAATCCCTGGTTGCTCTTATTGTGATTAGTGGGAGTTTACTTCTTTTTCAATCTATGAGTCAACTCTTGGTTTCAGAAGTTCGCTACCAGCAGAAAAGTGAGCAGAAGGAATGGCTCTTATTTGTGGATCAGCTGGAAGCAGAGTTGAATCGAACTCAATTTGAAAAAGTGGAGAATGATAGACTTTACCTTAAACAGGATGGGAAATCTATCTCTATGGGTAAATCAAAGTCAAATGATTTTCGGAAAACAGATGCCAGTGGACGTGGTTATCAACCTATGATCTACGGTCTGAAATCAGCTCATATTTACCAAAAAGGGCAAAATGTTCATTTTTATTTTCAGTTTGAAAAGGGACTAGAGAGGGAGTTTATCTATCGTGTGGAAAAAGAAAAAAGTTAGGGCTGGAGTTCTCCTTTACGCCGTTACTATTGCTGGAATTTTTAGTCTCTTATTGCAGTTTTATCTGAATCGACAAGTGGCTCATCATCAGGATTATGCCCTTAATAAAGAAAAGCTTCTTGCATTTGCAATGGCTAAAAGAACTTATGAAAAAGCTAGTTCTGAAAGTGGAGTCCAGTCATTTGATGTCGGAAAAGCAACTTATCATACTGATGAAAAAGGCTTTTTAAAGATAGTTACAAGTGGCAAAAATCAGTTTGAATTTCGCTTTTCTCCTTTAAAAAAGGCCGGCCAAAAGTCTGAGAAAACAGAAAATAAGCCCAAAGAAGGAAATGAGGAGAAAAAAGAAGAACAGGTAAAAAAAGAAACTGCAAAGTCTTCTGAAGTTACTCCTTCAAAGAAAGATACAGAATAGCTTGGATTTTTGCTTCAGTTGTAAGGTTGAAGGCCAGTGAGTTTGGACGAGGTTTTTACCTGAAATCATGCTATAATAGATACATATGGAGGACCAAAAATGGCAAGTGTAAAATTGTATCTAGTGCGTCATGGGAAAACAATGTTTAATACGATTGGGCGTGCTCAAGGCTGGAGTGATACTCCTTTAACAGCTGAAGGTGAGCGAGGTATTCACGAACTGGGAATTGGTTTGCGTGAGTCAGGCTTAAAGTTTGAGCGTGCTTACTCGAGTGACTCAGGACGTACCATCCAGACTATGGGAATTATCCTTGAGGAACTAGGTTTGACAGGACAAATTCCTTATCGTATGGATAAGCGAATCCGTGAATGGTGCTTTGGTAGTTTTGATGGTGCTTATGATGGGGACTTATTTATGGGGATTATTCCTCGTATCTTTAATGTCGATCATGTGCATCGTTTGTCCTATGCTGAGCTGGCTGAAGGTCTGGTAGAAGTAGACACAGCAGGTTGGGCTGAAGGATGGGAAAAACTAAGTGGTCGTATCTGGGAAGGCTTTGAAGCCATTGCCAAGGAAATGGAAGCCAATGGTGGAGGAAATGCCCTGGTAGTCAGCCATGGAATGACTATTGGAACCATTGTTTATTTAATTAACGGCATGCATCCACATGGTCTTGATAACGGAAGTGTGACGATTCTTGAGTACGAAGATGGTCAGTTTTCAGTCAAGATTGTTGGGGACTGTAGCTACCGTGAAATTGGACGAGTTAAGCTAGACGAGCAAGATAGTTCAGAACAATAAAATTCAGCACTAAATTTAGAAGAATTTTTAAAGGATTGATAGAATGCTAATGTCGTGCTTGCACAAGCTTCTGAGAGCTGAGTGCTTTGACAATAGCATTCTTTTTTGTTAGAATAGTATCAACATGAAAGCATAAGAAGGGACTGACAGAACTGTCGTCCCCTTTTGTCTATCTTATAAGGGGGAAATATGCTGTTTCAGAAAATAAAAGCCTATAAATGGCAAGCCCTGGCTTCTTTTATTATGACAGGTTTAATGGTAACGAGTTCACTCTTGCAACCACGTTATTTGCAGGAGGTTTTAGAGGCACTGCTAACGGGTGATAATGAAGCTATTTATACTATCGGTTTTTGGTTAATTCTTGTTGCCTTGATTGGTTTGGTTGCAGGTGGGATCAATGTAGTGTTAGCAGCTTACATTGCTCAAGGAGTTTCGTCTGACTTACGTGAAGATGCCTTTCGTAAGATTCAAACTTTTTCATACGCCAATATTGAGAAGTTTAATGCAGGGAACCTCGTTGTGCGTATGACCAACGATATCAATCAGATTCAAAACGTCGTTATGATGACCTTCCAAATCCTCTTTCGACTACCGATTTTATTTATCGGTTCCTTTATTCTAGCAGTTGTCACCCTACCTTCTCTGTGGTGGGTGCTAGTTCTCATGGTCGTTCTGATTGTTGCCATAATGGGTTTTATGATGGGAGTTGTGGGACCGCGCTTTGCAAAATTCCAGACCTTACTAGAGCGTATCAATGCCATTGCTAAAGAAAATTTGCGTGGTGTGCGCGTGGTTAAGTCTTTTGTCCGAGAAAAAGATCAGTTTGATAAATTTACGCAGGTGTCAGATGAATTGTTGGGAGAAAACCTTTATATCGGTTATGCCTTTTCTGTTATGCAACCTGCAATGATGTTGATTTCTTACGGGGCTGTTTTTCTCTCAATCTGGCTTGTAGCAGGTATGGCAGAGTCAGATCCATCAGTAGTTGGTTCCATTGCTTCCTTTGTAAACTACCTGAGTCAGATTATCTTTACCATCGTCATGGTTGGATTTTTGGGGAACTCAGTCACTCGTGCCATGATTTCCCTCCGTCGTATTCGTGAAATCCTGGATACAGAACCGGCTATGACCTTTAAGGATGTGGAAGATGAAGAATTGGAAGGAAGTCTCAGTTTTGAAAATGTGACCTTTACCTATCCAAATGATGAAGAACCTATCCTAAAAGATGTATCCTTCGATATCGCAGCTGGTGAAATGGTTGGGGTTGTCGGAGCAACTGGTGCAGGGAAATCAACCTTGGCTCAGTTGATTCCACGATTATTTGATCCTCAGCAAGGTTCGATCAAGATTGGTGGAAAGGACATTCGGACAGTTAGTGAAGGGACGCTTCGTAAGACAGTTTCTATCGTCCTACAAAGAGCCATTCTCTTTAGTGGAACCATCGCAGATAATCTCAGACAAGGTAAGGGAGATGCGACAGTTTCAGAAATGGAACGCGCAGCTCGCATCGCCCAGGCCAGTGAATTTATTAGTCGTATGGACTTGGCCTTTGAAAGTCCGGTTGAGGAACGTGGGACTAACTTTTCTGGTGGACAAAAACAAAGAATGTCTATTGCGCGTGGGATTGTCAGCAATCCTCGTATCTTGATTTTTGATGATTCAACCTCTGCCCTTGATGCCAAATCGGAACGTTTGGTTCAAGAAGCCCTCAACAAGGATTTGAAGGGGACGACTACGATTATCATCGCACAAAAGATTAGCTCTGTTGTGCATGCTGATAAAATTTTAGTGCTTGACCAAGGTCGCTTGATTGGTCAAGGCAAACACGCTGACTTGGTTGCAACAAACCCAGTTTATCGTGAAATTTACGAGACGCAAAAAGGAAAGGAGGAGTAGGATGAAGACATTTGAATTCTTTTGGAACTATTTTAAAGTTTATAAGATATCCTTTGTCGTTGTTATTGCTATGATTATCATTGCAACGGTAGCACAAGCCCTCTTTCCAGTATTTGCAGGTCAAACAGTCACAGAACTGGCTAATTTGGTTATAGCTTATCAAAATGGAAATCCAGATATGGTTTGGCAAAGTCTATTAGGACTCTTGATTAATCTTGCTTATATTTTGATTGTGCTAGTGGTGTCGAGTCTTATCTATATGGTTTTGATGAGCCGTATTATTGCCGAATCGACAAATGAGATGCGTAAGGGACTTTTTGGCAAGCTTTCTCGCTTGACTGTTTCCTTCTTTGACCGCCATCAAGATGGTGATATCCTGTCACGTTTTACCAGTGATTTGGATAACATCCTACAGGCTTTCAACGAAAGTCTGGTGTCTGTTATGACCAATATTGCCCTTTATATTGGTTTGTTGATTGTCATGTTCGCAAAAAATGTGACCTTGGCTTTGATTACGATTGCTAGCACTCCGATAGCTG
>CAJPKC010000029.1 GCA_905370255.1 Streptococcus oralis | reverse complement strand
CGCTTAAGGAGCCATTACCATTTTCTGCAACAAATATAACTGTATCATGACTCTCTCCTTTTACACCATGTTGTGTAGACACTTTTGGATTATTCAGGTAACTTGATAGAAGATTTACTTCTCGTATCTTAACACTTTTAACTAACTCATAATCAGGATCCTCAGTAACCGCTAGATAAAATTCATCTCTAATGAAATCTTGACTTCGACAAACTGAGAGAAATGCATCAATATCTACTGAAGAATCATTATATGTATCAATAATATTTTTTAACAAATCTTTAATAAGTCTTTTATCAGAATGTTGCTTTATTAAGTATTTATTTGAATTAAAGTATTTAGCTTTATTACGTATAATTTCAAAAACACTCCCATAAAGACCTTGAATATAATCTTCTACCAGTTTATCAACCAAAAACAAAAAATGTAGTAAAAGGTCTTTATCTCTCAAATCTTCTTTCGTCAAGATATCTACTGAAGAATATTTCTTTGAAAATCCATACTTTTCCATCTTTGAATAAGCATCATACAAATTCCCTACACCAATACTATCAAAACGTTCCCTATTCAATAAATACAGCACTAGTGAATTTGTATATTTCTTCTTAAGAGAGTTAACTAATTCAACCACATCATCTACAATAAAAACTTTAGGTTGAAAATCCATTAACTTGTCACTATTATTTTCATAAGGATACTGAATGAAGTCCTCATCATTATATATATTATTTAAAATGCTAACAATTTTAGGAGTTGTACGATAATTTTTATTTAAACTAATAGATTTATTTAGACGTTTAAATTCAATCTCGAACTCTCCATTATAATTTTTATATATCTGTTGCATTCTATCTCCAAGCAGATATAACTTACACTTAGACCCGACTACTGATGAATAAAATAAGTGCAATATGTCTGCAGAAGTATCTTGATACTCATCAATAAATATCAACTGATACTTATCAACTATTTTTTTCTTTATAATAGGAAATTTATCAGCAAGTAATCTAGTAAAATTTAGTAAATCATCATGTCCTAATTCACCTCTATAAAGTGAGCTAAACTCCATTTCATTATATGAAATACTCTTTATATTTGCCCGAATAGTCTCTAAATTAAGAGTTCCAAATTTAGCCCTGTACCTTTCATTTCGTTTTTCCCAATTATCTTTTTGATTTCGATTTTCTATCTGCTCTTCGATTTGCATTTTATATACTTCAAGAAAAAAATCAATAGTTAACTCATTTGAAAAAAAACTACTTATAAGGTGATTAATAAAGTTATGTATTGTGCCAAAATAAACTCTATTATTATCTATTCCCTGACCTAACTCTAGAGCAGCACGATTAGTAAATGTAATACATAAAATGTTATTATATAAATATTTTTTAAGATACTCTTGGACCTCTTGTTTGATCCATGTTGTTTTTCCACTACCTGCTGGTGCATTAACTAAGAAAATATTATCTATTATTTCATTAACCATTCTAAACCTCCAGCAATATAATCAGGAATCATACATTCAACATAGTTATTTAGAATTACAGAATACATAAAATCAACTTTACTTCCCGAAGTAGATAGTAAGATATCACGAACAGTCAAAAGAGTTTCTTGAGAAACTGGAGTATTATCTTTTTTTTGAGGAATTGAAAATCTTAACTTAGAGTCACGCTTTTTATTAAGCCAATCCTCTTTTTTAAAACTATCAGAAACATCTATAGAAAAATATTTATTAAGCATAGCTTCTTCCAAAGTTCTAGCATATCCATCCGCATCAGTTTGAAAACATATAAAGATTAAATCATCAAATATATTTTCGCTACCATTTTTCCACTCATAGATGTTTGATACTGTATGCTCTACAGAGTCATGTTCTTTAGAGTAAAAATATTTTATTGTTGCATTTGTTATTTTGGAATCTTTTATCTCCGGAACAGTTACTTTATCTTTTTCATAATCTATATCAGTAATAATAAGTGATTTAATCCCTAACATTTTAATAAGCTTTTCATAATTTTTAGCATATGCACCACCAACTTGAATGAAGGCAATATATTGTTGACTTAACTCTTTATACTTATCTAAAGTCATAATCTTTCTTAAAAATAGTCGTTCAGTATCTCCTTCATAAAAAATGACTTTATCTGCAAATACAATTTCTGAATATCCAATCTCAAAAAACCAATCAAAAAAATCAACCAATAAAGTATCATTTGAGACCTCTGATTGTTTTAACTCGTCCAACAGTAGTGATAAGTCATATAAATTAGACGAATAATTTTCAGTTCGTCTAAGAATACGTAAGTGAGAAATACCTGCAGATCGAACAATTTCATTTGAATGTGTCGTAACCAAGCCTTGACTTTTTAATTGATACTGATTAATCAAATATTTAATAAAAACATGTTGCATTTGTGGATGCATATGAGACTCGGGTTCTTCTAAAAAAAACATATTAACCTTAAGTGGGTCTATATTACGTTCATACTCTTTAAGTTGTAAATGTATATAAATTAAATTACTATATCCAAGCCCTTGAGAAGACTCCCCTAAAGAGTATCCACCAACATTATAGGTCGCACTTGTTATCCGTTGTAATAAATCACTAATGTCTTCTTCTGTAACTTGCATATCTAACATTAACTCCCCAGATTTCCCTCCATTAGTCTGTTCCAATGCATGAATTGTTTCACTTAAAGAAACTAAAGACGTATCACGAATAATATTATCTATTCCTTTTTCTTGAATCGGCATAAGTAATTCATCTGGGAGTTGTTTAATTAGCTCATTCCAATTGTCATCAAGTTTTACCATTTTCACCATTTGTTTACTTAACATACGTGAATGATCTGATTCATCATCATCTAATGGTCTGCTAGCTTTTATATAGCACAAGTTAAATAACTTATGAAATGTATTTATATCTTCAAACTCACATTTATTTTTATATTCTTTATCACAAAAATAGACAATAGGATTTATCGATTGAACATAAATACTTACAAGTAGATTTTTCAAGTATCGTTCTTTATTTAAAATACGATTCTCTAAATTCTCTGATTGTGAAGCTGCATATTGACTCTTATCTTCTTTAATTGCATCAACTCTATTCTTTAGCTTGGTATAATTATCCATTACCAACCTTGTAAATCTAGTTATATTTATTTCATACTTATATAGAAAATAAAAATCACTTTTTTCATCATCTAAGTCCATAATATAATCAGCAAATAGTTTGATATCATCGTCATTAGAATTATACGAAACATGGATTTTAATACTAGTCGTATTTATAAGAAGTGATGGCCCAAAGTCTTTTGGAAAAAGTATATTTACTAATTCTTTCTCAATGGCTTCTATAGATCCCTCATTCTCAAAAAAATTATAAAATATTGGATAAACGCAAGTTATCCAAGACTTCATATTTTGAGCGGGAATATCTGATAAAGCATAATTATTTTTTTCAGAAGAAAATACATTTTTTACTAAAGCAATCAAAGAGGTTTTGCCACTATTGTTAGCTCCAGCAAGTATTGTAACAGCTGAATTAAAAGTCAACTTTATATTTTCAAATTGCCTATAATTTTTAACAGTAATACTTTCTAATTTCATAATACTCCATTCCCTTTTTACATGTAATTAATCTATGTTATAAATATTAAGATTTGATACTTAAAAAATTTGATCAAGCCTATACGTACCTAAAACTCTATAAGCTCTATAACATTTCTTATAGACTACATCTTGTATACGATCAAACTAATCCCATCCCCATATTATCATTTAGTTATAAATATACCTTCATCCAATATATCTAACGTTCTCCAAAAATAAGATTTATAAATAATTGATCAATATAAGTATCCCACCTCTTGCTTCTATCACCCTCACCAGGTATTGCTAAAAGTGTATCAATTTCATTATATTTAAGAATTAATTTTGAAATTGCAATCCGTACTACTTTAAGATCACTATCCTCATTTTTACAATACTCATAAAATGGCAATACCCCTTCATGAACAAAATCATTTCGTTTTCTATAAACATTATCAAGTATCTTTGCAATTTCAGTTCGTTTTTTTCTATCAATCGAAATCAATTCCGAAAGTGTAGCAGCAAAACGTAATCTTTTCTCATTTTTGCCTGTAGTTAATAAAGCCTCTGCTGATGTTGTATATAACAAGGTTGCCAAATCATTATCATTTTTTTCTTCAAACTGAAATGCTCGATTCAACAAAACTAAAGAATTAACAAATCTTTTAGTCAGTTCATCTCCCCTCTCTATGAAAAAATCATTAAACAGTTCTGAAAATATGGTTTGATATTTTTTCTTTTTAAAAAAATGTAAATCCACCTTACATTTTGGAACCCCTTTTATTGTATATCCATGACCACATCGCCACTCATCATTAGACATTATTAGAACATGATGATTTTCCTCAAGCCTATCTATTAATAATTTTTTTAAAGAGAATGTAGAATCTTCTGTCGTATTTAGTGCCCAATGTAGCAATTGAATCAGATAAATAGTCCGAACAGCGATCGTTATAGCATTCAACTTTACATGAGAAGTTTGATTTTCAATTTTAATAAGCAATAAATTATGTTTGAAGAAATCTTTGGAACGGCTTCTTTTGGTGTGCTCAAACATATGAACACACGCCTTATATTTAATATGCATTGCTCTCGATAACTTTTTAAATAAGATTTGTTCATTTTTTTCTGTTGGAATCAAACAGAACTTTTTATTCTCAAAAGTTATAGTTTTATTTAGCCCCGAACCGTGTAGTGGGATAATCACAAAATGTTCGCCCTTATTTTTTTGAAAACTATTTTTAACTGCATCAACTAAATAACTATAATACGAACTAATGTCTGATGGTATTTGTTCTAAATCCGATATACACCGTACGATAGTAAAATAAGTTATATCTAAATCTGAATAGTCAGATGTATAGACATCCTCCCACACCGCTTGTAGTAAATTCATGAATGGTTTACAACTATAATCTAATTCGGATTTATTAATAATAGAATTAAAGTAATAGTTCATAAAATCTTCACATATTTTTTTTGCTCTTCTTATATTCATACCCTTAGCACTTTCCCTCTTTACACATCAATAAATATAATTAATTATCCATAATAATACATTCTTATTTTTTACTAAATTAAAATTTATACACACTATTTCTACCAAAAAGCCTCCCACCAAAATGATGGGAGGCTTTTATGCACTCTTTAAATCCAAAAACTCCCCCTTTAAAACCTATTCTTTTACCTTTCAGTTAAAGTTAGTATTACTCAAAAGTTTAGTTAATGAATTTAAAATCAATATTTCTTATTATTCCCACTCAATTGTAGCAGGTGGTTTAGATGTAATATCGTACACAATACGGTTGATGTGTTGTACTTCGTTTACGATACGACGGGAGATTGTGTCCAATACGTCGTAAGGGATGCGCGCCCAATCAGCAGTCATGAAGTCTGTTGTTGTTACGCCACGCAATGCCAATGTGTAATCGTATGTACGGAAGTCCCCCATAACGCCTACAGTACGTGTAGATGTTAATACTGCAAAGTATTGGTTGATGTCGCGATCAAGACCAGCTTTTGCAATTTCGTCACGGAAGATGTAGTCCGCATCACGCAAGATGTCGAGTTTCTCTTTTGTGATTTCGCCCATTACACGGATAGCAAGACCAGGACCTGGGAATGGTTGACGCCATACGAGGTAGTCAGCCAAACCTAATTCAGAACCAAGTTCACGCACTTCGTCTTTGAAGAGGTTGCGCAATGGTTCGATAAGGCCTTTGAAGTCTACCACTGCAGGCAAGCCACCTACGTTGTGGTGAGATTTGATAACTTCTGCTTCACCAGTACCGGACTCGATAACGTCAGGGTAGATTGTACCTTGTGCTAAGAAGTCAACGGAACCAATTTTACGGCCTTCGTCTTCGAATACGCGGATGAATTCTTCGCCGATAGCTTTACGTTTAGCTTCTGGATCTTCAAGACCAGCCAATTTATCTAAGAAACGTTTTTCCGCATCGACACGGATGAAATGCATACCGGAGTCTTTGAAAGCTGCTTCAACTTCGTCGCCTTCGTTTTTACGCATCAAGCCATGGTCAACGAAGATACAAGTCAATTGATCGCCTACAGCTTTAGAAATAAGAGCTGCTGCAACAGAGCTATCTACACCGCCAGATAATGCCAACAATACTTTGCCATCGCCTACAGTGTTACGGATTTCTTCAATAGCTGTTTTTGCATAGTTCGCCATTGTCCATGTGCCAGTGAAGCCACACACTTCGTACAAGAAGTTATGAAGCATTTCTTTACCATGTTCAGTGTGCAATACTTCTGCATGATATTGCATAGCGTATAATTTGCGTTCTTTATTTTGCATAGATGCAACAGGGCAGTCTTTTGTATGCGCAATGATTTCGAACCCTTCAGGAACTTTTGCTACATAGTCAACGTGGGACATCCAAACAACTTGGTCTTCGTCCAAGCCTTTGAACAATGGGGATGTAGTGTCCACTTTAGTAGGTGTTTTACCAAACTCACGGTTGTCCGCAGATTTAACTTCGCCACCCAATGTATGCGCCATAAATTGCATACCATAGCACATGCCAAGAACTGGAATACCAAGTTCAAAAATCTCTTTTTCGATTTTTGGAGAGTTTTCTTCATACACGCTGTTAGGGCCACCTGTGAAGATGATACCTTGCGGCTTCAATTCCTTAATTTTTTCTAATGCTTTGTTGTATGGATATACTTCGCAGTATACATGATTTTCACGAACACGGCGTGCAATCAACTGATTATATTGACCGCCGAAATCGACAACAATAACAAATTCCTTGTTTTCCATAGTTCCTCCGTATGCATCTATTTGTGAAAGTATATTCACCAATTTATAATGTCCATACATTCCTGTACTGGGGGTGCGTTTTAACAAGCAAAACGCTAAATTTCATTACATTTCATTATACCATACGAAGTATATGGACTCCATATATTCCGTATGAAAGTTATACATTACTTTTTAACGTTCGGATTTCTAATACATTTCTGATCCTGATAGTTCAAAGTCGCCCTTTCACATGCCTATTTTAAAATAGAACAGGCCTGTTCTATTTTTTAGAAGGGGTTGTACAAAATGTAATAAGAGGCTGTCATTATTGACAGCCTCTTTTGCTATTGTTGAGGTATATTAGGATGCATGAAATTGATATATCTTTCGTCGAGAAGACGTACAAAATAAGCCGCTCGTTGTTGGATATAGGATTCTAATATATCTAAATTTGTATCTGTTAGTATATCTGATGGGATACGATTAAATTTAAATTCTAATAATGGTGTTAACATGGCACGGTGCGAATCGTGAAGATATAATTTTGCCAATGTATCAAAGGAGAGTCCCCAAAAACTGATATCTTTCACACCATTTAAATCGGCATATTCATCGTTAGTTATATTGTAGAATAATGAATTTCCATGATCAAATAAAGGTGCAGGACCTAGGATACGATTGCTTTCATTATCGATGAGAACACCAAAATTATTGAGGTGTCTATCAGTATTATGTATGAGCGCATCAAACACCATCATATCGGAAAATGGCATAATACCGTATAGGCTAGCTATATCGTATTGTTTATCATACAACATGAGTTCATCCCGAGACATCGCTTCATCTAAGAGCCCAGATATAGGCATATATCCAATCTGTTCTGACGTGAATAGAGGACACGCACTAACTAGTTGGTCGTGGAATGTAGTGAGTTTATATTCCACATGTGCTAAGCCCATAGCTGCCGCAATTTGACTAGCATACACTTCAATGAGTGCCTCAAGCCCTCCATTGGCATAGCGAGGTGTTGAACCTTTATATAAATAGATGACATCATTTTCACGATGCCAACATTTACGGAGCATGCCGTTTGTTGTGTATTCTGGGGTCGTCACAATCCCTTGTATATGACTATCTTCGCCTGTGAAAGCGATGCCTGCCACAATTTCGCTAAATGGATTGTCGTATAAATTAACATTTGACCATGAAATAGTGGAATGAGTCGGTTTTATCCAGAATGTATCATTTAGGGATAGACCATAGGTTGCATCTAAATATCGATATGGATTTTCTGTATCTGAAATGGCATCTAATAAATTCTCAACAAATGCACGATTATTTGGAATCTTACGTTGTAATAACCAATTTTTTAGTCCTTTTATGGTAGGTTGCATATTTATTGGTAATGTCGCATTATCTATGATTGTTAAATCAGAAATATCCATGCGAACCAATGTGGTTAAGTTGACAACATCTTCGTGCCTCTCGATGCAAAACTGCAAGAGAGGGGTATCCTTGTTGAGTAATACATACTCCATGTGAATCCTCCTTTCCTTTGAGTTTTATATATGCTCATTATAGCATAAGAAAAAACCTTTCTATGGATGTAGTTACAACTCAGATTATCTGAGTTTATTAGCTTTTAGATTGGATGCTATAATAAACTCAGATAAAGTTGTTTACGGAGAGTAATGATAATGTATGAAATTGTAAATGAATCTAATTTAACAATAGCATTTGATATGAATACACAACTATCTCCTTTTGGAGCCTTTGGTATTTATATCAAACAAGGGAATCATTGTTGCTCAGCTATCATTGATACCGGTGATTGGTGGGGGATACATAGAGGTTATAATGAGCTTGTCGACATGAATCAAACTTGTAAAGGAAAAGCGAGTTTTCGCCATTATCTGAGTAACGGTGGCAATAAACTTATATTTACATTAGATTCCAAAGGTGGTCTTAACATCAATGTTGTTATATGTGAGTATAATTACGAGTGTAAGATGACTATTGAAAGCTTAGACCAAACGTATTTACCCAAGTTTATTGAGTTTTTCAAAGTTTTTCTTGAGCGAGAACCTAAAGAAATTTAGTTTATATTGCATAAATCTAAAAAATTATTGAAGTAGGCATATAATAGCTATATATTTTATAAATTAGTACACACCTGTACCAATTTCAAAGTAGCTTATATATGTGGTTTCAGAATTAGAACAGGCCTGTACTAATTCTCAGAAAGGGTATATAGGGGTACTAAAAAAATAGAACAGGCCTGTACTAATTCTCAGAAAGGGTATATAGGGGTACT
>CAJPKC010000028.1 GCA_905370255.1 Streptococcus oralis | reverse complement strand
AATTGAAAAAACCAAAACCAATTGAACCAGAAGACTTGGTTTGTAATCATCCAATCGCTACAACTGTTACTGAAGTCGATCCTGACGATCCAGATTGGGTAGAAAAAGTAGCTGAAATCACAGGTGCCGTTTCTGGCGACACTTATGTGAAACTAGACCACGGTATCCTAACCGTTGACCAAATTAATATGTTCTTGAAGGCCATGCCATTTGAGTTGACATATGCCGATGATAACAACCAATTCCTCTACTACAACAATGCTCATCAAGATCCAGATACCATGTTTGCCAAACGCGTGCCACCTCAATCTGGTAGCCGAATGTCAACCGTTCACGGATCCCTTCCACCAGCACGTATGAAAAACGTTGAATGGGTAATCGGCACTCTTCGCAACGGAAACCAAGAATATGTTCGAACTATTGTTCCAGGATCTCCTGAAGGCGTGATCAACACCCACAACTACCAAGCAATGTATTATGAAGATGGTTCTTACGCTGGTATCAATGAGATTGTCTTCAACTTCAAACCATGGTTAGACTGGTACCTGCAAACAACAGGTCAACGCCTTGTAGGTGGTAGCGGACCATTTGCTCCTGCTGGTGGTCATGGTGATGCAGATGCAACTTCTGGTGCTTCTGATGCTGGAGGACATGGTGACGGAGGCCACGGAGATGCTGATGCCACTTCTGGTGCAAGCAACTAATAAAAAAATGAAGCTTCGTGCTTCATTTTTTTATTGTAACCCTTTGATAATCTTCTTAGCATCTTCATTTGAAATAGCCCCTAATTGGACATGTCCAATTTTCCCATGACTGTCTATAAAGACTTCTGTAGGAATAGAGCGAACCTGATAATCTGCAAATTCAGAACCATCTGGATTGTACAAGACCGGTACTGACTTGTAATCTTGTTGATCAAACCATTTGACGAATTCTTCTTCTGTTTTTTCACCTTGGAGTCCTGGTGCCATAATGGTCAAAATTTCAAAGTCTCTATCCGTATCCTTGACCAATTTCTCTAATTCAGGCATACTTTGCCGGCAAGGACCACACCAAGTCGCCCAGAATTTCAAGTAAACCTTTTTGCCTCTATAGTCTGAAAGTTTGACCGTATTCCCCTTCATATCCTTTAGTTCAAAGTCACTAGCGTCTTTTCCTACCAAAGGATTCTTATTCGTTGTTGTATTCATTGTTGGCTGATTGCCCATACTACTCTCGCTGGATTGATCCATGGAACAAGCTGACAGCAAAGCTAGAGAAAGTACTGAGAAACAAGCGTATTTAAAACCTTTCATCATGCGTTAAACCTCCGGATTATTTTATGAAAAGATAGATGACAAACTGTTCAATTGTCCCAAGAGTAAGAGAATTCCCATCAGAATAATGATGGCTCCGCCGATTTTCTTCAGCAACAACAAATGGGGTTTGAGACGATTAAAGTAAGGTAGGACCAGACTAGATGCTAAGGCCAACAGTAAAAATGGAAGGGCCATTCCCAATGTATAAACTAGGAGATAAAAAGCTCCCATAAGAGCATCCTGCCCATCTGATGCTGCTAAAGCAAGAACTGATCCCAATACCGGACCAATACAAGGCGTCCAACCAAAACTAAAGCCAAGACCAAGGAGAAAAGCTGAGAACAATTCATTCTTCTGTTTGTTGGCTCCAAAATCCATTGTTTTTTGCTTCTCAAGGAAATGAAAGTGAAAGACTTCCATCTGATGAAGACCAAGGATAATGATGAGGGCTCCCATCAGATAACGGAACCAATTGGTGTACATGATCTTTCCAAGCAAGCCCGCTCCAAAACCAATGAGGAGGAAAATAACAGAAATACCAGCAATAAAACATAGGGTTTTCAGCAAGCCATGCCAGCGAATTTTTTTCCCGAACAATTGGATAGCCTTTTCCTGATCACTTCCTAGCAAGATTCCAATATAAACAGGTAGCAAAGGAAAGACACAGGGAGAAAAGAAAGACAGAATACCCGCAAGAAAAACTGTCAATGAAAAAATGATTGGATTCATAGTTCACTCCGTATATTGATATGCTACATTCAGTATAACATTGACTGACAAAAAATAAAAATTTCTGCTACGTTTTTTTACTAAAGTTTGGATTTAGATACTAGTTTCAAAAGAAAAACTCTAAAGCACAAAACTTTAGAGTTTCTAATATAACTTATTCTTCTGCCGTTTGTTTATTTGGTAATACGAGCGATAAAAGAATCCCGATAACTACTGGCACTAACCATGGAAGAGATTGAGCAGCAAATGGAAGCAAAGCAATCCCCTTTTCTACTAGTGAAATTTTAAAGGTACTTGCCAGAACACTTGCAAGAGAGACCAAGCTTGCCAAGAAAATAGTCAGTTGCATTCCTGGTTTTGAAAGAGCCACAAATTTATTCACTATCACAATCAATACAATGGTAATGGTGATTGGGTAAAGAATCATCAAGACTGGCAATGAGAAAGCAATAATGGCATTCAGGCCAAGGTTGGCAATCGCAAAACCAATCAGAGTGAAGACACTTGCATAGACCTTGTAAGAAACCTTAGGGAAGGTGCTATGGAAGAATTCACTGGTAGAGACGATTAAACCAGCAGTTGTGGTAAAGCAAGTTACCGTCACCATTCCTGCTAGGAAAATCTGAGCAGTCGGACCAAAGATCGCTTTGGTCGCTTCTGATAATACATACACTCCTTTATTGGTATCAGATGCCATAACAGAAGCCGGAATTGGAAAATGATTCCCCAGATATCCTAAACCGATATAAAGCACACTAAAACCAAGTGCTACGACAATTCCAACCAGCCAAATAGTCTTGATATATTCTTTCTTACTTGAAAATCCAAGTTGATTCAAGGTAGTCACTGCGATCACACTAAAGGCAACAGATGCCAAGGCATCCAAGGTATTGTAGCCCTCTAAAAATCCTTGCCCAAAGGCAGAAGCCTGATAGGCTTTGGTGGCCACCATTGGAGCGTGTCCACTGTATTTCAGAGCCCCAAGAACGACCAAGATCAAAATGAGAATCGCAAAGATCGGGGTCAAAATACGACCGATCCGATCTAGAATCTTAGATGGATTCAAAGCAATCAGAAAGGCTAGCAAAAAGTAGACCAGGGTAAAAATGAAAAGTGCTAAACTGGCATTCATTCCACCTAATAAGGGGGCTGTCCCCACTTCGAAAGATACCGTCGCCGTTCTTGGAATGGCAAAGAAAGGACCAATCGAAAGATACAGCGCAACTAAGTATACAATTGCGAAAACAGGTGAAATCTTACGAGAAATCTCATCAATATAACCTTTGGGATTGAGTGTCCCGATAATCAAGGTCACAATGGCAATTCCCACTCCTGAAAGGACAAACCCAGCAATAGCTGGCCAAAATTGATTACCCGATAAAGCACCAAGAGTCGGCGGGAAAATCAGGTTTCCAGCACCAAAAAAAATACCAAACAGTAATAAACCTGTCAGGGAACCTTTTCGTAACATACGATCTCCTTAAAAAACGATAATCTTAACTTTATCAAATTCATTTGAAGAATGCAACTTATTTGTATGAACAATCCGCTATTTTTATCAGTCATTATGGTACAATGGATGTAAGATTTTACGAGGGGCAAAACATGTATCTATATCTATTCTGGTTATTTCCAGCTCTTATCTTTTTATTGTTCTTTATGAGTGATCGCAGAAGGCTTTTCAATGCTTATCTCTTTTCGATAAACCTGGGGCTTCTTCTACTGATTTCTGCATTTCTACTAGTCGTTCGAACTGAGCTATGGTTTAATCAACAAATTGCAATTATTGTCTTTGTTGTGATTTCCATCTTCGTTTTTCTCAGCATTATTTTCTCATCTATCTTTCTCCTTTTTAACGGCCGTCAAATGATGCTTTTTGAAGGAAAAAGACTGGCCAACCTCCTCTCTCTGCTTTATGGACTGTTTATTATCGGAGCTTTGGCACTACATTTTCTACCCTATTTCCCAGGGAATGACATCCTCATCTATCTGACTGACTTTGCCCTGTTTTACATGACCTTTCTCTACCTCTCTTATGTATCCTATGGGACCTTTTGCAATCTCTTTCCGGTTCGCAAAGAACCAGACGCCATCATCATCCTTGGCTCAGGTTTGATCGGAGACAAGGTTCCCCCACTCTTGGCCCAGCGTCTTGAGAAGGGAAAGGCCATTTATGAGCAGTTCAAGGAACGACCAAAGCTGATTGTTTCTGGTGGCCAAGGGTCAGATGAGCTCATCGCAGAGGCTGAATCTATGGCCGGATACTTGATGGAACACGGGGTTCCAGAAGACGCCATTCTCATCGAGAATCGATCTCGTACTACTTTTGAAAACCTGACCTTTAGCAAGCGTATCCTTGAAGAAGAGGGGCTTGGCAAGCGAGTCCTTTTGGTAACCAATTCTTTTCACGCGCTCCGTGCAGGTGTCTTTATGAGACGATTGAAAATACCTGGTCGAAGTATCGGTTCAAGAACAGCTTTTTACTATCTCCCATCCGCTTGGATTCGAGAAACCGTTGGCTTGGTTTCACTTTATTGGAAATGGCATGTTACCTTCCTAGCTTTTCTATTTCTGCCTTGGTTCTTTACACAAATCATGAAACTGATTGAGTTCTTCATTAAATATCTAAACTAAAAGAGGCTGGGCAAAAACTGTCCAGCCTTCTATGCTTGATAGAAGTAACTATATGACGCAGTGGTTGATTGGCATCTTTGTTCGCTTTTTAAGCTCCAAAGATGACCTAATCAACTGTGCGGGGGTGGGAAGACGAACTCTTTTTAACTAGTCGGAGTTCTTTCCCACTCCCTTTTTATTATTGATAGCGTGGGGTGGCAAATCCACGGATATTGCCATGTCCGATTCGGTAGGTATTGCGACGGACTTGGTTGTTGGAGTTTCCTTCAATGGTATGAATGATCCCATTTGAGACGCTTTCGACAATTCCGATGTGATCCGCAAAGCCATTGTTTTGTTGGCTATTTTGATCCCAGTTAAAGGTGATGATGTCCCCTGCTTTTGGTGTAGTGGTACCATCTTCATTCCAGATGCCCAAGCGTTTGAAGATCTGGATGTGACGTTCGACTCCACATTCACGGCCAATCAAACCGCTCAAACCTTCCCGCTGGAAGACTGTTGTGACAAAGATATCACACCAGTCATCGGTCGTCTTCACTGCATAACCAACCGGAAGTGGTTTAACACTGTTATAATCATTGACCAATTGATGGTGAGCTGCAGTTCCGCCACGAACGCCCACTAGACTAGCCGCTGCCCGTAAGACACGGTCCCGTTGTCCATTCGTTACACGAGGACTAAAAGCAGTTTGATCTACAGTCGCACGGGGATGAAGGGCTGTTTGACCAAGGTTAAAGCCTTCAACGCCACCATCGACATAATCCACATAGACGTGAGTGGTATAGTTGCCTGATTGGTACTGGTGATTTGCTGCAGAAACCTGCACTTCTGTATGCATACCAGAAGGCGCTGTTGAATACCAGTAGAGATTTTCTTGATGAGCTTGAGACCAGGCTGCGACACGGATGTTCTTAATCCGACGTCCCTGAGGCGCTTGATCCACCGTTACCGTATAAGTTCCAGCACCAGAATTGACATTCTTGATCCCTGTTTGTGTCTTAGTCTTTGCATTACGGAATTCAACTTCTGTAGTCGTTGTTCCAACACCCACACGAGAACCATCATTTTGGATATAGTAAAGGTGAACATGGTACTTACCAGTAGAATTCTTATGATCGCTCGCTTTGACCGAGACCTTGTAGTCTCCATTCGCTTGGCGAGTCGCTTCATACCAGCGAATATCGTCTTGGCCGTCCTTATCAGACCAAGTAGGGACTTGCACAGTTCGCACACCTTTAGGATTGTAGACATCCTTGATGATGACGTCAAAGGTACCCGCATCCTTGTTGTTGTTTTGGATTAAGATCGTACCAGAACGACGGGCTTGACGCACTTCTGTCGTGGTTTCTGTGATGTAGTTTCGTTGGTTATTTTGATCTACATAGTAGACGTGGACATTGTATTTACCATCTTCATTTTTATGGTCTGAGGCTTTGATAGTTGCACGGTAACTTCCGTCACTTTGACGAACTGCTTTGTGCCATACTAGATCATCTTGCCAGTTCTTGTCGGACCAGGTTGGAATCAAGACTTCTTTCAAGCCATTTGGTGCAACAACATTACGAATAACTGCATCAAACGTACCGTTCTCCGTATTGTTATTTTCAATCGTTAAAGTACCACTTGGTTTTACGTGGTGTACTTCTGTTGTAGTCTCTGTGATGTAGTTTCGTTTGTCTGCTTGATCTACATAATAAACATGGACATTGTATTTACCATCTTCATTTTTATGATCTGAGGCTTTGATGGTCGCTCGGTAGCTGCCGTCACTTTGAAGGACTGCTTTGTGCCATACTAGATCATCTTGCCAATTCTTATCTGACCAGGTTGGTATCAAGACTTCCTTCAATCCGTTTGGAGCTACTACATTGCGAATAACTGCATCAAACGTGCCCGTCTCAACATTATTATTTTCAATCGTCAACGTGCCACTTGGTTTAACGTGGTGTACTTCTGTTGTAGTTTCTGTAATGTAGTTCCGTTTGTCAGCTTGATCCACATAGTAGACGTGGACATGGTACTTACCATCTTCATTTTTATGATCGCCTGCTTTAATAGTTGCACGGTAGCTTCCATCACTTTGAAGGACTGCTTTGTGCCATACTAGATCATCTTGCCAGTTCTTGTCTGACCAGGTTGGAATCAAGACTTCTTTCAAGCCATTTGGTGCAACAACATTACGAATAACTGCATCAAACGTGCCCGTCTCAACATTATTATTTTCAATCGTCAACGTGCCACTTGGTTTTACGTGGTGTACTTCTGTAGTGGTTTCTGTGATGTAATTTCGTTTGTCAGCTTGATCTACATAATAAACATGGACATTGTATTTACCATCTTCATTTTTATGATCTGAGGCTTTGATGGTCGCTCGGTAGCTGCCGTCACTTTGACGAACTGCTTTGTGCCATACTAGATCATCTTGCCAATTCTTATCTGACCAGGTTGGGATCAAGACTTCTTTCAAGCCATTTGGAGCTACTACATTGCGAATAACTGCATCAAAGGTTCCTGTTTCAACATTATTATTTTCAATTGTTAGCGTGCCACTTGGTTTCTCTACTTTCTCAACCGGCAAACTATTATCTTCTGATTCTACCACTCGTGCGCGTGCGCCATATGGTGCGCGACTAGCTACCACAGCTGGTGCTGGTTGCTCTGATACAAGCTTGTCGCTAGTGCTCTTGTCAGAAGACTGGTTATTGCCAAGAGTCGGTGTGGCAGGTGCCGCCTCTGTTGCAACGGTATTTTCTGTCTGAATACCTTTCTCAACTCCCACTCCTTCGTTCACAGTATTCTGCGCTTCTGATGAAGTTGTTGTTTTTGCAACGACAGCTGATGTATTTTCTGGTGTTTGATCAGACGCATGTTGCTCATCGGCTTTGACTTGTTGTGTCGAAAAAGCCAACAAAACGGCTGTCCCAGCATAAAAAATAAGATCTTTCTTTTTCATGTATCTTCCCTTACAATTTTTTATACGGATTGTACCCACATAGTAGTATTATAGCACAAACCACCGGATCAAGAAACAATATCATGAGAAGAATCCTATTTTTAAAGAAAAAAGAAGGCAAGATCGGCCTTCTGATTAGCTTATGCAAAAATTGAGAAGAAAGGTGCTCCAAGCTTGTTATCCATCGGGTCCTTACTCTTAATAGAGTGAAGATAATTGATGGAGTACCAGCCGTTGTTGCCGCTATTATATGGATCGCGAACATAGGTTCTTCCATTGTCATAACCATGCAAGACCAATTCATGAGTATAAGGATCACTAGTAAATTGGCTATTACCTACTGCAGCAAGTACATGCTTGCCAGCCATGAGGGCTTCTGCAATGCCTCCAGCTCCATTAATCAATTGGCTCTTCAAGCCCCAGTTACGAGTGGCAGCTACAATCCCATCAGAATCTGTTCCTGCTTCACCTTTGTTGAATGAATCAGTATTGTTATAGAGATAATCAGCTACTGTTGTGGGCAAAACAGTTCTACCTAGGATATCTGTAAAGGTCATAGCAAGAGAGGTTGGCACACAACCTGACTGATCGACATTGCTCACACCGTAATATTTCCCAGCCCAACGAGGATCCCGTTGAGAATAATAGGTTGTTTGTGGATTCACCTTTTGATTTCGTGGAGACAAGGCTGTCTGACCGAGGTTAAAACCTTCAACTCCCCCATCTTTGTAGTCTACATAGACGTGAGTGGTATAATTGCCCGCTTCATTACCGTGATTATTGGCAGAGACAGTGATCTCTGTGTGCATACCTGTCGGCGTTGCGGAATACCAGTAAAGATTTTCTTGATGAGCTTTAGACCAAGCTGCGACACGAATATTCTTAATCTGACGTCCCTGAGGTGCTTGATCTACAGCTACTGTATAAGTCCCGTTCGTTGCATTGACATTCTTGATAGACGCTTGGGTTTTGGTCTTGGCATTTCTAACTTCTACGTCGGTAGTAGTGGTACCAATACCAATCCGAGAACCATCATTTTGAATGTAGTAAAGGTGAACATGGTATTTTCCGGTTGAGTTCTTGTGATCACTCGCTTTGACAGATACCTTGTAGTCTCCGTTTGCTTGACGAGTCGCTTCGTACCAGCGGAGATCATCCTGTCCATCCTTATCCGACCATGTAGGAACTTGAACAGTCCGCACACCTTTAGGACTGTATACATCCTTGATAATGACGTCAAAGGTACCTGTATCCTTGTTGTTGTTTTGGATCAAGATTGTACCAGAACGGCGGGCTTGACGCACTTCTGTCGTGGTTTCTGTAATGTAGTTCCGTTGGTTATTTTGATCTACATAATAAACATGGACATTGTATTTACCATCTTCATTTTTATGGTCTGAGGCTTTGATAGTTGCACGGTAACTTCCATCACTTTGAAGGACTGCTTTGTGCCATACTAGATCATCTTGCCAGTTCTTGTCTGACCATGTTGGGATCAAGACTTCTTTTAATCCGTTTGGAGCTACTACATTACGAATTACTGCATCAAACGTGCCCGTCTCAACATTATTATTTTCAATCGTCAACGTGCCACTTGGTTTAACGTGGTGTACTTCTGTTGTAGTTTCTGTAATGTAG
>CAJPKC010000027.1 GCA_905370255.1 Streptococcus oralis | reverse complement strand
GCTTCCACTGGTATGTAAAAGGACGTAGCTTCTACACACTACACGAAGTATTTGAAAACTACTATAACCACACAACTGAATCTTTAGATGAGGTTGCTGAAAGATTATTAGCAATTGGAGGCCGTCCAGTTTCTACACTTAAAGGTGCTTTAGAAATCGCAACTATCAAAGAAGCAACTGAACAAGAGACAACTTCTGAAATGGTTGCAGCTGTATTCCACGACTTCGAATTATTAATCAACGACTTAACTCACCTTATGGGTGTAGCTGAAGACGAAGGAGATCAAGGTACTTCTGACTTAGCATTAGGATTAAAAACTCAATTAGAAAAAAATGTTTGGATGCTAAAAGCTTACTTAGCTGATTAATACAAAAAAAACTATTCGTTGCACTTATCACAACGAATAGTTTTTTCTTTGTTTTGGGTATTCGGATTTTATGGTGGAAAAGGGCTTATAAATCACCCTTCTCCAAATTCTTAATAAGTGTGGAAAAATCGACACCTAAGTTGTCTGTAATGTCGTGATCATTCACTTCATACCAATTGAAAGTATCGTATAACATAGCTTTATTGAAAGCACTTGAATTAAATCGTGGCTTACGCTTTTTATGGAGCTTCTCATTGAAAAGGATTTTGGCTCGTAAGGCATCAAACGAGTAACCTCTACCCATTCGCTCTACCTGCCTAATAATGCTGTTAATTGACTCCGTATAAGCATTAGTGAGCCTTTTATCAAAGTAGTTGAATATTTCAACATGCCAGTTGTCTACGGCTCTCACGAGGTCTTTATATGCGTCTTTAGAGTTGCTGGACATACAACGGTGTCTCCATTGACTATAACGAAGATGACCTTCATCTGGATCAGGAGTATCCCATATCCAGTAAAACTCTTCTTTGAGTTCATAGGCTTCTTTTAAAGCAGGAAGATTACCTAACCAAGTATCTAAGAGGAATGATTCACGTTCATTTAGATCGTGTTTACGCTTTAGAAGGATAAACCTTTCACGCATAAGGGTACGTCTTTCTTTTTGGCTCATATGGGCTTTCAAATACTTTCTGACGTTATCTAAGGCTTGATTAGCCATTCTAACTACATGAAACTTATCTACGACAACTTTAGCTTGTGGAAGGATAGTGTTCACTGCGTCTTTGTAGGGCTTCCACATATCCATTGTGACGTACTCAATGTAAGTCCTGTCACTGATTTCTGAAAGACGTTGGATGACTGTTTCCTTGTTACGGTTAGGCTTGATGTCATAAATAGTCCTGCGTTCAATATTAGTCAATACAAGCCGAGGTCTACGGATAATATGTATCTCGTCTATCCCAAGCCACTTAGGAGTTTCAAACTGGTATTCACGTTCTTTGAGTGCCACATAGTCCTTAAAAACGTTCCTAATGGTTTTCTCGTCAACACCAACGCTTTCTGCGACTTCTACAAAGGTCTTAGACATGGATTGCTCTTGAATGGACTTTAAAAGCCTTTTGGTCATACTACGCTTTTCATCTACAGATATTAGGCGTTCCCAGAAGGTAGATCCGCATTCACGACACTTGTATCGTCTACGGTTCAATTGTAAGCCCACTCGCTTTAAACGAATGGGCAAATCCATAATTAGTTGATTTCTTGAACTGTGTTTGTACAACTTGTCAAAACCACATTCAGGACAACGTTCAGGTGGTCCGACTGCTTCAACTTTAAACATCATATCGGTTTCATTTTCTTGTGGCGGTTCTATTGTTTTAATGTCTGGTAGGGATAATAAGTCTGACATATTATTCATCCTTTATTACTCTGCGGTGTTAAGGTATCAATTATAGATTTGATGTCGAAATCATCAGTGTTAAATTATTTTTGTGACCACAAATGCACTTAGAAAATCCCTTAAAGCATTAGCTGGTTCACTTGAATAGGGAGTTGTAAAAAAGTTCCCTTAGCCTGCACAACAAGATAATTTCGAAATATCTTTATCGAACGTAAGTGCAACTAATTTTAGCCCTTCAGCCATTGTTAAATATGGTGCTAGGGTTTCTGTTAAATCTTCTATCGTTAAGCCAAATTTAACAGCTAATGATGCTGCATAGATGACATCTCCTGCATTTTCAGATACAATATGAACCCCTAATACTTTTAGTGTTTCTGCATCTGCTACTAGTTTAAATACACCGGTTGTTTCACGGTTTACAATTGCTCTTGGAACAGCATCTAAAGGTAATACAGATGTCTTCACATCATACCCTTTCTCTTTTGCTTGTTCTTCTGTTAAACCAACCGTTGCAACCGTCGGATTCGTAAACGTAACAGCAGGAACTACCGATAAATCTATTTTTTTGTTTAATCCACCAATAGCATTATCAGTAATAATTCCACCTTCATAGGCTGCTACATATACAAATTGTGGTCCTAAAGTCACATCTCCTGCTGCATAAATCTTTTCATTACTTGTTTGACCAAAATCATTGATCAGGATTTCATTATTTTTTCCAGTTTCAACACCTGCTGCACTTAAATTTAAAGAATCCGTATTTGGTTTTCTTCCAGTGGCAACAAGTAACTGATCTGATTCAATGACTTCTCTACTGCCATTTACTGTTACGTAAACCCTTTTTATCTCTCCACTTTGTTCAACACGCTCAAAAGTTGCCCCTTTGACAAGGTTTATACCCTGTTCAATTAACGCTTTTTCAACTGACTCTGAAATCTCAGGATCATACTCCTTTAAAAGTCGCTCACTTCTTTGCATAAGCGTTATTTCTGAACCTAAATGATGAAATAGTTGTCCAAGCTCCATTCCAATGTATCCTGAACCAATTACAGTTAATCGTTTTGGTATTTTCTTTAACTCAAGAAGTGTTGTACTAGTTAAATAGTCCATTTTTTCAAGTCCTGAAATTTGGGGCAACGAAGGCGATGCACCTGTTGCAATTAAAAAGCGTTTTGCAGATAACTTTGCCCCATTGACCTCAACCGTACTAGCATCAACGAATTTTGCTTCACCTTTAATTAAATCAAAATTATATTCATCAATTAAATCCATATATTTTTGATTCCGAAGTTCGCTCACCAATTTATCCTTTTGCGTGATTAAACTAGCTAAATCCACTTCTCCAGCGGATGTTTGTAAACCTATAAACGGATTGTCTTTTGATAAATGATTGATTTCCCCTGCCCTAAGAAGAGTTTTTGACGGAACACAGCCAATATTCACACAGGTTCCCCCAACCGTTCCACGCTCAATCATTCCAACTTTTGCACCGTATTCTATAGCTTTAATTGCCGAAGAAAAGGCAGCAGCACCAGAACCAATAATAAGAAGGTCATAATTGTCTTCATTAATTAACGCCACGTTTTCTAGTGATGATACTTCTTCAATTTCTCCGGCTTGGTAATTTGCTTCATCAATCGCCTTTATTGCACTTTCAACCTCAATATCATCGGGCAGTTCAAATACTGCTTCACCACGACGATAACTAGACTCAATATTTTTAGCACCTATCTTTTCAAGTGCTGATTCTACGTGTTTTTCACAACCCGTACAAGTCATTCCTGAAATGTTTACCTTAAATTTATTCATAAAAAAGCTCCTTTCGTTAATTAATCTCTCATGTTAATGTTTCTATTATTGGACACGAATGTAATTGCTTTTCATCTGGACATCGTTGTTTTAAGTCGTCTAACATAGTTTCAATTCGTTTTAAATCCTCTATTTGTTTTTGCACTTCCTTTTGTTTTTTAGAAACAAATTCGAACATATCTTGACAACGAACTTCATCTTTATCTACAACACCAAGTAATTTATAAATCTCGCTTAAAGAGAAACCAAGTTCCTGTATTCGTTTAATAAACCCAACACGCTTAACGTCATCATATGAATATATCCGATAACCAGCTTCCGTTCGGTGAGGTTCTTGTAATAAATTTTTTCGCTCGTAATATCTGATCGTTTCTTTATTAACTCCACATTTATCTGCAAACTCACTAATGCGATAAATCATCTTATTTCACCCCCTGAATATTATAAACCATGTACCATAGTACACGGTCAAGTAAATTGGACTATTTTATTTTTTTCCCAAAGTATCACTCGTATGTGATTGATACTTTTATATAATACTATTGATTATCCTAACATCCCACCAGAAAATCCGATTTAAACACCAGTTGTTTTTAAACTATTAAGAAAGTAATTCCACTATATATTCCGAAGACCCTTTGTTTTTAAATACCTATCTATGAGTTATGTCCTTTTCTGTTCAGTACATTTAGATTTAGTGCTTCTACATAATATTTGCTAATTTGGCCATCTTTATCACTTATTTCTACATTCCAAGTCGGTATCAACACTTGATTTTCCGTTTGTGAAATATAGGTATAATACCCTAAAGTAGTGCGTACGCGACAGTTTTTAGGAATTAAGTCTTCGTGATATAATCTATTTATCGCTTGACTAGATGGCACTAGCGCCTCGTTCTTATCTTTTCTTATATTCGAAACACTCGTCAATATGAAGTTTTTAATATCTCCATTACTTTCAACACTAAAGACAATTCGTGCATTTTTATTTGAAAATACTCTAAAACTATCTATTTGCTGTTCAAAGATAACTTCATTTTTTGATGAATTATAACTAGAAAAAATATAATTTGCACTTAATTTCATTTTTTCTAGCAAGAATGAATCTAATTCAGCTCTATAACTACCTTTGTTTACATTGGTAATAGCATTCTCTGAACTGACTTTTAAAGCAGATGTCTTATCAACATTTTCAACTTCATACTTTAGACCACTATCTTCCTTACGGATATCCTTCAAATCAGAAATTGTAACATTCACATAACCAAGATTATCACGTTTCGTTGCATTTTCTTCTACAGTTATGTTATCATTTTTCATAGAACGTTCAATAATTTCTTTTTCTTGAACTATCTCTGTTTTATTCTTCTGAACTGTATATATATAAAATGTTAACAAGACAGCATTAAGCGCAACAAATAGGTAAATAAACAACGTCTTCATCTTACCCCAGTTCATAGTCTCTCTCCCTTGTCAATCATCTCTTTTAATTTTTTAAAACTCATATATCTATCATTATATTTTACATACCACGCTGGCACATAGCTAAAACTATTTCTATCTTTATTATAGACCTTATCATAACCTAGAACTATATCACCTATTTCTTTAAGGTTAACTCTTTCATAAAGATAATTAATTACATATTCAGTTTTCTCAATAGAGTAAAGTTCCGCTTCTTTTGATGAAAGATAAGTCTTTGTAAGTATCTTTGGTGAAGTTAGCTTATATATTCCACTACTATTATCCTCAGAAATAATATCAGCATGACCTTCTTTACTAAAAGCTATCGAATCCTTATAAGCTTCTTGGAAAATAGTAATTCCTTCTAGAGCGGTAGTAAGCTGATAATCTGTATCTCCTATATATCCAAGTCCCAAGAAACTCATGGTATTGTTTATAGCGACTGTAGCTCCAACTTCTTTCCCACCTTCGTTCGATGGGTTTGTATATACTAATCTGTTGTTTATAGATTGTAAGATACCATAACCATCGGTCACTTCATCCTCATTACTAATTCTAAGATTATCCTTTTTCTCAAAAATATCCTTAGCTAACCTATTTAAACTAATCTCTTCAGCACTGTATTCATCTATAACATTATCCTCATCAGACTCTTTCAAATAGATAAACCTATTATTCAAATTATACTTGGCATAGCTTTGTTTTTTCTCGTTAAACTTACTATTTACCCTGCTATAGATTTCATCCTTCAGAGTAATCTGTAGATAGTTTTTATCATCTTTTTTATATAAATAAATCATATTTGGTCTTTCTTTTAGTAAAACTATCGTATCAAATTCCAAACTGATATTAGATTTTTCCTCTGAGAAGAACAAAGGTTTCACCAAAGCTGAATCCAAGGTCACCCGATAATTTATCATGCTTTTTTCAACCTTATTCGTTGTAATATCTTCTATATTTCGATTTCTAACCCTAGACTCTGTACTTTCACTATCTGAGATTATCGACAACAAATCCTTCAATACCCTTTTATTCTTTACAGCATCAACACTTGCTACCTTCGTTATAGAATTCTGAACTATCGGTTCTTCTCTTGAGCCTTCATAATTTTTTACGACACTATCAGGAATCAAAAAATTTAAAAGACTATTTTTGTCTGATTCAACCGATTTTTGAGTAGATCTTTTCGTAAAGATCTCGTAATCTGGTTGATAAGTAATAATAAGATAAGATAGCGTTAAACTCATTAGAACTAATATTCCTAATACAACTGATTTAACAGTTTCTTTCCTTTTACTTTTCATATTATTTACCTCTATAACCATTCATCATCAATTTGTTCACAAGGTAGTGTTACGAATATAATACTTCCATAACCCTCTCTACTTTGCGCCCAAATACGACCTTTATGGGCCTCTACTATAGTCTTAGCTAAAGCCAAGCCTAAACCTGTTCCTCCCATACTTCTTTGTCTACTCTTATCAACTCTGTAGAATCTATTAAAGATCTTGTCAATGTGGACTAATGGAATTCCTACACCTTCATCTTTAATAGAAATACTCACCCTATTGTGGTGATAGTTCTGTCTCACCCTTATTGTAATGTTCTTACCATTAGGAGAGTATTTTATCGCATTATTTACGATATTATCAAATACCTGTGTAAGTTTATCCTGGTCACCTTCTACAAATATCGGACTCTTAGGAATATGCTTTATAAAGTTTTTCTCAGGATGTGTTAAAGCGAATCTATCGGTAATTTGTTCAAGCATCTTATTAATATCGATAAATTCTTTCTCATAATGCTCCTCTTTGATGTCCATCTTACCAAGTTGCATAAGCTCATTTACCATTCTTATCATACGAGTCGTTTCTTTATGAATCGTATCGATAAACTGTGGCGCAAGCTCTTTATCCTCAAGAACACCTTCTTCTAATGCTTCGATATAACTGTTCATCGTTGTTAGAGGAGTACGAAGTTCGTGAGATACTGTAGATACGAATTCTCGTCGTTCTTTTTCCTGACGTTCTTGATCTGTTACGTCATAAAGCACGATAATATATCCTTCCAACTCCGTTGACATCTGAGTTAAATCTTCCTTATCCTCTTTTTCTATTTTAGAAATTTCAGCACGTAAAAGTAGCTCTTCATCCGTTTTTGAGGTATTTACAAGAAGACTATCTTCCGCTTCTAGTATCTCCTCTATACTTTCGTATTCAGTGATGTTAAGAATCTTCAAAACATCTTTTCCGATAAAGATTTCATCATCACGACCACCCAGCATATCTTCCGCACTAGTATTAATCAGAATTATTTTACCGTTATTATCTGTCGTAATAATTCCATCCATCATACTTTCGATAATCGTCGCAAGTTTCCTACGTTCAGTCTCAGTAACAGCCTGCTCTTCTTCAATTCTTTTAGAAATTTGATTAAATACTTTCGCCAGATCTCCGATTTCATCATCTGCATCTATACCAACTACTGTACCGTAGTTCCCCAGAGCCATCTTCTTAACCTGTGAACTCATCTTCTCAATAGAGCTCGTCACCGTTTTTGAAGCTACGAATCCTATTACTGTAGTAATTAATATCGATAGAATAGTTCCCACTATGAAGATTTTAGAAATACCATTTACCTCTTGATAAACACTCTCTATATCCGCCATAAGAGAGATTACACCAATAACTTCATTATCCTTTTTAACAGGACTCACATAGATCCACACACGCTTGTTGCTGTCAGCATTATTTTGAATCTGTTTAGTACTCTCTCCTGTTTTTATAACTTGACTTACCAATGGATCAAACGACCTTTTAGCAAGATATTCATCATTACCATTTTTTGAGGAAGTCGCTAAGATTTTTGAATCATTATCTATAACATTAACTAATAATAACTTTTGAATATTAAATTCACTAACTAGTTTAGCTATACCACTCTTTGAATCTCTATTACTCTTCGAATCTCTGCTATTCTTTGAAGATTCATCTTGGCTAGTACTATCTTCCGTATCTTTCGAACCTCCACTACTAGTTTTTTCCAATTCTTCACGAACATGGTAGTTTAAGATTTTTTCCTGTTCGATAATATTCTGTTCAAATGTATTCACATTACTATTTCTTAATTGTGTTGTAAAGAACAATCCGATAAGTTGTAATGAAATTATATTAACCAATACATAAACTATTACGAACTTAGTACGAATTGATGAAAAGAATCTTTTCTTAAATCTCTTTCCAAAAAAACTCATTACTCTTCACCTATAAAGTATCCTACTCCACGTCTTGTCATTATGTATTCTGGTTGTGATGAATCTGTTTCAACTTTCTCACGAAGACGTCTAACTGTTACATCGACCGTTCTTACGTCACCAAAATAATCGTAACCCCAAACTGTTTGAAGAAGATTTTCTCGAGTTAATACTTGGCCACGGTGTTGAGCTAAATAATAAAATAGATCAAACTCTCTACGTGTCAAATCAACCTCTTCTCCATTCTTTTTAATAATATATGCTTCAGGATAAATTACTATGTCTTTGATTACAACTTCGCTAGTATTTTTTTCCTCTACTACTTCAGTTTGTTTAGCTACACGACGTAAGTTTACTTTCACACGAGCCATAAGTTCTCTCGTTGAAAAAGGTTTTGTTACATAGTCATCCGCCCCAAATTCAAGACCTAGAACTTTATCTATTTCACTATTTTTTGCCGTTAACATAATAATAGGAATATTCTTTTGAGCACGTACTTCTCGACAAACCTCCATACCATCTTTTTTTGGTAACATAAGGTCTAATAAAATTAGGTCAGGATCTTCACTAAACGCTAATTCTACTGCTTTTTCTCCATCATTAGCTACTATTACATCATAGCCTTCTTTCCTTAAATTAAAGTCTAAAATTTTTGCAATTGGCTCCTCGTCATCTACGACTAAAATCCTATATTCTGCCATTACAACTCCTCCTTACTCTTATATTGATTTTTTCACAAATAATAAAATAAATTATATTATTTATTTCAATATATAGTTTTCATATCTATAACCGATAACATCTGTATTTATCACATTGTATCCTGTTACAAAGAACTGTTTATATTATAACACTTTTTTACATTTTTTTCAGTAATTATCATTTTTTTATAATCAATTTCTTGTTTACATAATGTAAGACATCTTTATTTCTCCTAAGAAATAAGTATCTAGAAATCAACTAACT
>CAJPKC010000026.1 GCA_905370255.1 Streptococcus oralis | reverse complement strand
CTTTTACCACTTCTTTAGGGGCATTACCACCACCAATAATTCCGAGTCCACCAGCATTTGAAACGGCTCCAGCCAAGTCGCCATCAGCAACCCAGGCCATACCACCTTGGAAGATTGGATATTTAATATTCAATAGTTCAGTAATTCGTGTTTGCATTATACCTACCTCTTTTTTCACTTAAGTAATAGTTTGAGTTTAAAAGATTGTTTCTTTGAGCCTCAAACTATTACCTAAATAAGAGAGAATATCTTTCGATACTCTCATCTATCATTATTTTGTTTTTTCTTCTACGTAAGCGACAAGGTCACCAACTGTAGACAATCCTTCTTCAGTTTCGATTTGGATGTCAAAAGCATCTTCAATTTCAGAGATCACTTGGAACAAATCCAATGAATCTGCTTCTAAATCTTCGAATGTAGATTCAAGAGTTACTTCTGATGGTTCTTTACCAAGTTCTTCAACGATAATTTCTTGTACTTTTTCAAATACTGCCATGATAGGCCTCCTTAAAAAATAATATATAAATTTTTAAAATGTGTTTCCACATGTTTAACTAGATTGTAACAAGAAGTGTGCCCCATGTCAAACCTCCACCGAATCCTGTTAGAAGAATTTTTTGACTTCCATCCATCTTGATTCGATGATTCTCGACACACTCCGATAATAGAATGGGGATACTAGCAGCACTAGTGTTCCCATATTCCATCATATTTGCTGGGATTTTCTCTCTAGAGACACCCAGTTTTTTTGACATCTTATCTAACATTCGGTCATTCGCCTGGTGTAACAGAAAATAGTCAATCTCTTCTGCTTCCATAGAGGCGTCTGCTATCATTTTTTGAATACTTTTCGTGACATCGCGAATGGCAAAATCAAAAACTGCCCGTCCATCCATTGTCAGATATCTTCGATCGGAAACTTCATCTGAATAAGGGGAAGACAGACCCAAATAGCAAGACTCAAGACTAGCACCTCGGCTACCATCTGTAAAAAGATTCTCAGCCAAAAACGATTTTTGATCGCTTGCTTCAAGCAAGACACCACCAGCTCCATCTCCAAAAAGGACTGAAGTGGAACGGTCTGACCAGTCTAATACTTTTGAAAGCGTCTCACTACCGATCACAATTCCTCGCCGGTACATACCTGAAGAAATGTATTTTTCAGCAGTGGCTAATGCAAATACAAATCCGCTACATGCTGCAGTCAGATCAAAGGCAAAAGCTCGAGAAGCTCCAATATTAGCTTGTACCCGGGCTGCAGTTGATGGCATTAAGCTGTCTGGAGTAATCGTAGCAACAACGATGAAATCAATTTCCTCAGCATCTAAGTTTGCTTTTGCTAATAATCTTTGTGCAACAATTGTTGCTAGATCACTTGTCGTCTCATCTTTTGAAATGTGACGCCGAAGGATACCTGTCCGACTACTGATCCATTCATCACTTGTATCCATGATCTCAGCCAAATCATCATTTGATACGACTTGGTCAGGTGCATAATGAGCAACTTGACTAATTTTAGCAAAGACCATTATTTAATTTCCTCCAAGAAACGATACAGATTTTGCAATCCTTTTTGCATCACTTTCTTCTCTTCGGGACTCATATCTCCAATAATCTGGTTGACCATCCGTTTATGGAATTGCTGATGAAGACGATAAAGTAGACGACCGTTCTTCGTTAAACTCAAGTGTACAACCCGGCGATCAACTTCCGATCTTCTTCTTTCGATATACCCTTTGCGCTCAAGATTATTCAAACTTGTCGTGACAGTCCCCAAAGTCACCATCAACTCCCGTGAAATATCACTCGGGGTTGCATTCGGTGTCGAACCAATCACATCGATCGTATGCATTTCTTTAATAGAAACATCTTTGAATCGACTTGCTCTTAGGCTCGACTCCTCAATAACCAAAACATTATTAAAGATGGATGTTAAATAGTCGTTAACTAATTGGTAATTCAAAACTCCACCTCCTAATTTTACTTTGATAGTCAAATTTTATCAAAAATGAAAATAATTTGCAAGCATTTTTTCACAAAACATAGAAAAAATACAAATTTATTTTCCTTTAAATTGTGGCCGACGTTTTTCAGAGTAGGCAATAACCCCCTCTTTAAAATCTTCTGTAAATGCTAGTTTCTTTTGCAAATTTAATTCAAGATTCGCATATTGGTCCCATTCTTTCAAGAAGGCTTCCCAAACCATTTCTTTCATGGCAGCATAAGAATTTGAAGATCCTCTTCTTAATTTTTTAAGCAATTGCTCAACTGTTTTATCGAGTCTTTCAGATTCACAAACACGATAAGCTAGGCCATAATCAAATGCCTTTTCAGCAGTCAAGGCTTCACCCGTCATTACTAAATGAGTAGCCCGAGACATGCCAATGGCTTTTCCTAACAAGAATAACCCACCCGCATCCGGTGCTAAACCAACCCCAACAAAGGCTTGGATAAATTTAGTACGATCACTAATAATACAAAAATCAACAGCTACTGCAATGTTAGCAGCTGCTCCTGCGACCGCTCCATCTGCCACCATAATAACCGGCTTTGGTAATTGCTTAATTTTCTTTGAAATTGTATTAACTAATTCGGCAATTAAAACAAGAGACTCGATGTCATCCGCATCGACTGCGCGTTTCATTTCGCTCAAATCTCCACCAACTGAAAAGATTTTCCCTTCTGCTGATAGAATAATGAATTTTACTTCCTCATTTTTTTCTGCATCTTCCAAGGCAGCTAAAATTTCCTGACACATTGGAATATTAAAACCATTGGAAACTTCAGGACGATTTAAAGAAATTGACGCGAGATCGTTTTCGACAGAATACAAAATTGTTTCAAACATCACAGACTCCTTTTGTTTAAATATAAAATATTTTGATATTAAAACTTTTGAATTATAACATATCATACCACAAAAAAGTAAAATAGTAAAATATATCTATAAGATGTAACAAAATTGTAAAATTTGAATAATTACAATTTCTCTCTTCTACAGAATCAATTATTTTATGCCCTATCTGTAAATACATTGTATCAATAACTGAACTTTGGTATAATGTATTAATGAAACTATTAAGGAGAAAATATGAAAGTAACTAAATTCGGTGGAAGTTCTCTAGCATCAGCTTCTCAATTAAAAAAAGTACTTAATATCATTAAAGATGATCCAGAAAGAAGATTTGTAGTTGTATCAGCTCCAGGCAAACGCAACGCTGAAGATACAAAAGTAACAGACGCTCTGATCCGGTATTATAAAGAATTTACTTCAGATAAGGATGTCACACAAACACAACAGTGGATTATTGAGCGTTATCGTGCCATTACAGAAGAATTGGGTCTCAAAGATTCTATCATTCAGGAAATTGCTGAAGATATCTATGATCTGACAAATTTGCCTAAAAAAGGAAATCCATTTACATACGATGCATTCCTAGCAGCAGGCGAAAATAACAATGCTAAACTCATTGCTGCCTTTTTCAATCAAAATGGATTAGAAGCAAGATATATCCATCCAAAAGAAGCAGGAATTACGGTCACTGCTGAACCTTCCAACGCTCGTATTTTACCATCTAGTTACGATAAAATTGAAGAACTAAAAGATTCAAGTGAAGTGATTGTCATTCCAGGATTCTTTGGTGTTACTCAAGATGGTGACATTTGTACATTTTCTCGTGGTGGATCTGATATTACTGGATCGATCATTGCAGCAGGTGTAAAAGCAGACTTATACGAAAACTTTACAGATGTAAATGGTATTTTTGCGGCACATCCAGGTATCATTAAACACCCACATTCTATTCCTGAATTAACCTACAAAGAAATGCGTGAATTGGCCTATGCTGGTTTTTCAGTCTTGCATGATGAAGCACTCGTTCCAGCATACAGAGGTAAAATTCCATTAGTCATTAAAAATACAAATAATCCAGACCACCCTGGAACCCGCATTGATTTGGAACATTCAAATGATCATGTGACTGTTGTAGGGATTGCAGGTGATTCAGGATTCGTTAGCATTAACACTACAAAATACCTTATGAACCGCGAAGTCGGTTTTGGTCGAAAAGTCCTTCAAATTTTAGAAGATCTCAATATCAGTTGGGAACATATGCCAACTGGAATTGATGATTTATCCATCATTTTGCGTTCACGTGAACTGACTCCAATCAAAGAACAAGAGATTCTGAAACAATTAACACAAAAGCTAGAAGTTGACACAGCCGAAATTGAACATGATCTTTCTATCATTATGATTGTTGGTGAGAAAATGAAGAGTCAGGTAGGGGTTACTGCCACTGCAGCCAAAGCACTATCAGAAAATGAAGTGAATATTCAAATGATCTCTCAAGGTTCTAGTGAAGTTTCCATTATGTTCGTTGTCAGTAAAGATCAAGAAGAAAAAGCAATTAAAGCCTTATATCAAGCATTTTTCCCAAATAACTAAATAGAGAAAAGCTCCGTTAACTAAACGGAGCTTTAATTAACACTAAAATGAGAAGTAAAAAAAGAGATCAATTACTGAACCGCACCCCAAAAGTTAGACAGAAAAAATCTAACTTTTGGGGTGTTTTTATTATGAAATTGACATATAAGGATAAAGTTCAGATATATGAACTTAGAAAACAAGGGCGAAGCTTCAAAGAGCTTTCAAATATATTCGGGATAAATATTCCTAATCTTAGGTACATGATTAAATTGATTGATCGTTACGGTATAGAGTTCGTCAAAAAGGGGAAGAATCGCTATTATTCTCCTAAATTAAAACGAGAAATCATTGATAAAGTTCTGCTTGAAGGTCGTTCACAAATAAGGGTGTCTCTAGATTATGCTCTCCCAAACCAAGGAATGCTTCCAAATTGGCTGGCACAATACAAGAAAAATGGGTATACTATTGTTGAGAAAACAAGAGGGAGAGCACCTAAAATGGGACGCAAGCCAAAGAAGAAACCTGAAGAAATGACAGAGTTAGAACGTCTTCAAGCAGAAAATGAATACCTGAGAGCGGAGAATGCTGTTCTAAAAAAGTTGAGAGAACTCCGATTGAAGGAGGAAAAAGAGCAAGAAGAAAAACGGAAATTGTTCAAGGATTGGTAACAGAGTTTTCTTTAGATATCCTTCTAAAGATTATTAAGCTTGCCCGTTCAACTTATTATTATCACTTAAAACAGCTGGATCAAAGCGATAAGGATGATCAAGTTAAAGCTGAAATTCAGTCAATTTATACTGAGCATAAAGGAAATTACGGCTATCGTCGCATGACTCTAGAATTACGAAATCGTGGCTTCGTAGTGAACCATAAGAAGGTGCAGCGTCTTATGAAAGTACTTGGTTTAACGGCTCGAATTCGCCGTAAACGGAAGTATTCTTCATACCAAGGAGAGGTTGGCAAGAAAGCAGATAACCTTATTCAACGTCAATTTGAAGCAACCAAACCAATGCAAAAGTGCTACACAGATGTGACAGAATTTGCCATTCCAGCAAGCAGCCAAAAGCTTTATTTATCACCAGTTTTAGATGGCTTTAACAGCGAAGTTATCTCCTACAATCTTTCTACTTCGCCGAACTTAGTACAAATGAAAGCTATGCTAGAACAAGCCTTTACAGCGAACCATTACGAAAATACAATTCTCCATAGTGACCAAGGATGGCAATACCAACACGATTTCTATCATCATTTTTTAAAGAATAAGGGAATCCAACCATCTATGTCACGTAAGGGAAATAGCCCAGATAACGGTATGATGGAATCTTTCTTTGGCATTCTTAAGTCTGAAATGTTTTATGGTTATGAGAATACGTTTCAGTCACTTGAGCACTTGGAACAAGCTATTGTAGACTATATTGATTACTACAACAACAAACGAATTAAGGTAAAACTAAAAGGACTTAGTCCTGTACAATACAGAACTAAATCCTTTGATTAAATTAATTGTCTAACTTTTTGGGGTCAGTACAGTTGGGTCAACCTCTTTTTTAGTGCACATAGGATATTTTACTCCATGTTTTCCTGACTCTTATCGTTTGTGCTAACAGGTAAAAGACTAAAGATAGGGAGTTTTCCCAATGTATGTATGAAAGAATGAGATAGGATATTTCCTGATTCACAATAGGCGATAGATAAAGATAAAAAATATTTATAGCGAAAAAAACAGGTTTGTCTAGCAGGGCTAGAACAAAACCTGTTTTAGAAATTAATTTTCACGTTTTTTGTAAACTAAGGCACTTCCAGCTACTGCCAAAGCAAGTCCTGCAGCCACTAGTCCCTCGCTCACTGTTTCACCTGTAGAAGGAAGAGTATGTTTCTTATCTTCTTTTGGTTGACTTCCAGAAGGCTTATCACCTTTTGGTTTGTCTGTTGATGGGGTAGTTGGAGGCGTAGTTGGTGGTGTAGTTGGTGGTGTAGTTGGTGGTGTAGTTGGTGGTGTAGTTGGTGGTGTAGTTGGCGGTGTAGTTGGCGGTGTGTTTGGTGGAGTTAGGTAGTTTACGACTGTCCCCTTATCTACTACAAGGTTAGGTGCAGCCTTTAATTCGCTAGCAGATACAGTAATAACATCCGTTGATAGTTGGTATCCAGCTGGCGCTGTCAACTCCTTAATAACATAATCCTTAGCCTCAAAGCCTACAAAGCTTACAAGACCATTGGCATCTGAGGTTGCTGTCGCTTGACCTTCTCCATATGGGTTGGCAACTGGGGTCACACCATCTGCTTCAAAGAGTCCAAAGACAGCTCCTGCAAGGTCTTGACCGACTAGATTCACCTTATGCAATTGAATATTGTAAAGTTTCAACTCAGGTTTTTCAACAACTGGTGGTGTTGGTGGAATAGCAGTAAATGGTTTATTCACCACATTACCCTTATCAACTACCAAATCTGTCGCAGCAGTTAACTCTGCCGCAGAAACAGTGATTGAAACGTTTGAAAGTTGGTATCCTGCCGGAGCAGTCAATTCTTTAATAACATAATCCTTAGCCTCAAAGCCTACAAAGCTTACAAGACCATTGGCATCTGAGGTTGCTGTCGCTTGACCTTCTCCATATGGGTTGGCAACTGGGGTCACACCATCGGCTTCAAAGAGACCAAATACAGCACCTGCAAGAGCATTTCCATCTGCGTTAGCTTTGTGCAATTGAATGTTGTACAGTTTCAATTCAGGTTTGTCAACAGTCGGTGGTGTTGGTGGAATTGAAGTGAATGGTTTGTTGACCACTGTTCCTTTGTCTACGACGAGGTTAGTCGCAGCTTTCAACTCGCTAGCAGAAACATTAATCACATCTGCTGATAGTTGATAACCTTCTGGAGCAGTAAGTTCTTTCACCACATAATCTTTTGCTTCAAATCCTGTAAAAGTTACAAGACCATTTGCATCAGAAGTTGCTGTCGCTTGACCTTCTCCATATGGGTTGGCAACTGGGGTCACACCATCGGCTTCAAAGAGACCAAATACAGCACCTGTAAGAGCATTTCCATCTGCGTTAGCTTTGTGCAATTGAATGTTGTACAGTTTCAATTCAGGTTTGTCAACAGTCGGCGGAGTTGGTGGAATTGAAGTGGTTACCAATTTGTTAGTGAAGGATGTCTTATCACCATATGCCACAGAAGCTTTGAGTGTATTGCTTGCATCATCTTTTGTGACAGTTACAGTAGCATCAATACTTCCTTCATCGTAGGTCATTCCTTTTGCTTTGCTTTCAGGAATAACTTCTTTAATCGTGTAGTGGAAGGTTTTTCCTGCGTCCTCTGATGAATATGAAATGTCATCAAAGGTTACCGTACCATCTGCAGCATTTTGTTTTGTTTGAAGAACTTTTCCGGTTTCATCCAACAATTGGAAATTGAATTCGCCATTCTTCAATTCAGCACCTTCTAAAATCTTGCTAGCTGAAATTTTAGCTTTTGCTGGTTGAGGAGCCGTATAAGTATTTGAGAAGGTTTTATTATCTGGATAAGCCACATCTGCTTTCAGGTTGTCGCCATCTTTTTTCACCTTAACAGTTACTTGTTTATCAGTCTTGTCATAGGTAATACCTGGGGTATTTCCAGCTACTTCCTTAACAGTGTAAGTGTGTTCACCTTCTTCGGTGTACTCAATTGGTGCAAATGTTACTTTTCCGTTTTTGTTTGTAACAGTTTGAAGCTTGTTAGCACCCTCGTACAATTCAAAGCTAAATTCACCATCTGTTAGATCACGTCCTGTAAGAGTTTTATCTAATTCGATGGTAGCTTGAGTTGCTTTAGGTTTTGCTTTTGGATTGACGATTGTCTTCGTCACTGATTTATCAGTTCCACTAAAGTCTTCAGCATTAACTGGGGTATCAGCAGTAGTAATGGTATAACCTTCAGGTGCTTGTAACTCAGTTAAGATGTATTTATCTTTTAAAAGACCATTGACTGTAATGTTACCTTTATCATCTGTTACATATTCCCCGATTACTTGGTTGTTGGCCTGACGTACCACTTTGAATTTTGCTCCAGCAAGTGGTTGATTCGCGTCGCCCACTTTATGGATGTTAATGGTAAAGACATAGCCAACACCAGAACCACCTGCAATTTGAACGGCAGCTTTATTTACTGCTTCTTTAGTATCGATGTTCTTACCTTTTAAAGTAGCCTGGTTATTTAAGATTTCCCCATCGACTGGTGAGTAATTTAAATGAACATCATACGTAATACGGTATTGATCCGTCTCACTAATATCTCCAAGATTCACAACAAATGATTGACCATTTTCACCAACAGTTACAGGATGTTCATTGGTTACATCCTTAGTATTATTAAATTGCCATCCACCATCGACATAAGACATCTCACCTTTTGTCACACGAAAACTATCTTTAACATAAGAAGCATTGGTAAATTGCAATGTGTCTTCTACTGTAACCTCTTTAATATTTTGCTTTAGTTGGTTCACAGAAATGGTATAGGAAATAGTCTTAGGGTCATCTTTGTGAACCCAACTTGTTTTCTTTAAAAGGTTTGGATCACCATCACCAACCCCTTTAAAGGTAACTTTACCTGCAATAATTGTTTTGTTGTTAACCGTCACTTCAACCGGAATTTCTCCTTGTTGAGGGTGCTTTTTGAAGTCGATACGGGCATAGAAGAAGAACGATCCATTTGTATCGGAATGTTTTTCAACATAGTCTGTATACGTTAATGTTAATTTTTTATTTTCAGCATCAACAGTAGCATGAGCGATAATTTCATTTGTGTTAATATCGCGAATTTCAAAACTATCGGATGTGATAATTAATGCATCTGGTACGGTAACTGTAGTTTGGTCACCTGCTTTAACATTTTTACCTGCTAAATCATATGTTGCATTAATACGGAACGTTGCCCATTGTCCTAATTCCCAATCAAGGTTGCCGCCTTCATTATTGGAAACTTGTATGTTTGAAATTGTATCGACCCATTTTCCGCTTACTGTCACTCCAGGAGTTTCTGCTGAAGTGCGATTCAGACCTAAAGCGAAAAGCATGGCCACTAAACAAAGGACAAATGAGAAAATTTTGATATTCCTATTCTTCATCTTATCTTC
>CAJPKC010000025.1 GCA_905370255.1 Streptococcus oralis | reverse complement strand
GTTTTAAGGATAGCAATGGAGATGGGATTGGTGATTTACCTGGGATTACCAGTAAGCTAGACTATCTAGCTAAGTTAGGGATCACAGCAATCTGGCTTTCTCCAGTCTATGATAGCCCCATGGATGACAATGGTTATGATATTGCCAATTATCAAGATATCGCGGCTATCTTTGGAACCATGGAAGATATGGATGTGCTGATTGCTGAGGCTAAACAACGAGATATCCGAATCATTATGGATTTGGTGGTCAATCATACATCAGATGAGCATGCTTGGTTTATCGAAGCTTGTGAAAATCCTGATAGTCCTGAGCGAGACTACTATATCTGGCGTGATGAACCTAACGAATTGGAGTCAATTTTCAGTGGATCTGCCTGGCAATATGATGAAAAGTCAGGTCAATACTATCTCCACTTTTTCAGTAAGAAGCAGCCAGACCTCAACTGGGAAAATGAAGAACTCCGACAAAAAATCTATGAGATGATGAACTTCTGGATTGATAGGGGAATCGGTGGTTTCCGTATGGACGTAATCGATATGATCGGAAAGATTCCGGATGAGAAAGTTGTAAATAATGGTCCCATGTTGCACCCTTATCTCAAGGAAATGAATCAAGCTACTTTCGGCGATAAAGAGCTCTTGACAGTAGGGGAAACTTGGGGAGCAACACCAGAGATCGCTAAACTCTATTCAGATCCTAAAGGACAAGAACTGTCTATGGTCTTCCAGTTTGAACATATCTGTCTTCAGTATCAGGAAGGGCAACCTAAGTGGCAGTACCAAAAAGAGCTAAATGTTGGGAAGTTAAAAGAGATTTTCAACAAATGGCAGACAGAGTTGGGAGTTGAAGATGGCTGGAATTCACTTTTCTGGAACAATCATGACCTCCCTCGTATTGTCTCTATCTGGGGAAATGACCAAGACTACCGTGAAAAATCTGCCAAAGCGTATGCAATCTTACTTCATCTCATGAGAGGGACGCCTTATATCTACCAAGGGGAAGAAATCGGGATGACCAATTTCCCGTTTGAAAGCTTGGATCAAGTAGAGGATATTGAATCCCTCAACTATGCGCGTGAAGCTCTTGAAAAAGGTGTTCCAATGGAAGCAATCATGGATAGCATTCGTGTGATTGGACGAGACAATGCCCGTACCCCAATGCAGTGGAATGGGACAAAAAATGCTGGTTTCTCAGATGGTCAACCTTGGCTTGCAGTCAATTCAAACTATGCGAAGATAAATGTAGAAGAAGCTTTAGCAAATCCAGAATCAATCTTTTACACTTATCAAAAACTGGTAGAAATTCGTAAGGAAAATAGCTGGTTGATTCGTGCTGACTTTGAACTTCTTGATACGGCTGAAAAAGTCTTTGCTTATATCCGTAAAGATGGAGACCGTCGTTTCCTAGTTGTGGCCAATTTGTCCAACCAAAAGCAAGAGTTTGCAGTAGAAGAGTCAGTTAAGTCTAACTTGATTGAAAATACCTCAGTAGAAAAAGTTTTAGCTACACAGACCTTGGCTCCATGGGATGCCTTCTGTGTCGAACTAGCTGATTAAAACCAGAAACTCAAGTATCTAAGATGCTTGAGTTTTTTCTAAAATAAGTGTAGAAATTTCTTTAAAAAATATTAGTTTGAATTTTCTAAAAAATTCCATGAAAACCCTTGCTTTTATATAAAAATAGGGTATAATGGTGAAAAATAGTATTTTAAAGGAGAATACCGATGAAATCGAAAAAGTGGCTTGCAATAGCAGGGATAACGATGAGCGCAGCTCTACTTTTAGCGGCTTGTAACAAGGCTGAGAAAAAAGCAGATGCTCCGACAACATTTTCATACGTATATGCCATCGATCCGACAACATTGGACTATAGCATTACTAGTAAAAGTTCAACATCAGACGTCATCGCCAACTTGGTCGACGGACTCTTGGAAAATGACAAATACGGAAACTTGATTCCATCTCTTGCTGAAGACTGGTCGGTTTCACAAGACGGTTTGACCTATACTTACAAACTACGTAAAGGTGTCAAATGGTATACTTCTGAAGGTGAGGAGTACGCCGAGGTCAAGGCTCAAGACTTTGTGACTGGTTTGAAACATGCTGCTGATGGTAAGTCAGATGGCCTAACTCTGATCCAAGATTCTATCAAAGGTTTGGCAGAATACGTCAGTGGTGAAAGCAATGACTTCTCAACAGTTGGAGTTAAAGCGATTGACGACTACACTGTTCAATACACCTTGAACAAACCAGAAAGCTTCTGGAATTCCAAGGTAACAACAGCGACTATGCTCCCAGTTAATGAAGAATTCCTGAATTCTCAAGGTAAAGATTATGGTGCAGCAACACCTTCAGGTATTCTCTATAATGGACCATATATTTTGAAGAACTTCACTTCAAAATCAGTGATCGAGTACGAAAAAAATCCAAATTATTGGGATAAAGACAATGTTAAGATTGACCACGTCAAACTTACTTTCTACGATGGATCTGACCAAGAATCATTGATTCGTAGTTTCTCATCAGGAGCCTATACAACAGCTCGTCTCTTCCCAACAAGTTCAAACTTTGATTCAACTAAGCAAGAATACGGGGATAAGATTGTCTATAGTCCGCAAGAAGCGACCAGCTATTACTTTACTTTCAACGTAAATCGTCAGTCTTACAATAAAACAGCTAAGACAGATGAAGCACAAAAGACTTCTACAAAAGAAGCCCTTCTCAATAAAAACTTCCGTCAAGCTATCAACTTCGCTCTTGACCGTCATGCTTACTCTGCACAGATGAATGGCGAAGAAGGTGCAGACAAGATTATCCGTACTAGCCTTGTGCCTTATGACTATGTTCAGGTCGGTGAAAAGACCTTCGGTGAATTGGCTCAAGAACAATTGGTAACATACGGAGACCAGTGGAAAGATGTAGCTTTGACAGATGGTAAAGACACTCTTTACAATCCAACAAAAGCAAAAGCTGCTTTTGAAAAAGCCAAGTCAGAATTGCAAGCTAAAGGTGTAACCTTCCCAATCCATTTGGATATTCCAGTTGAACAGACAGATGTCATTGCTGTTCAACAAACCAACTCCCTCAAACAATCTGTCGAAGCAGCGCTTGGAACTGAAAATGTTGTCATCGATGTGCTTCAAATGACAGATAATGAGAAAATGAGTATTACATCTCAAGCCAAGGTTCCTTCTCAAAAAGACTATGACTTGAATGGAACTGGTTGGGGACCAGACTATCAAGATCCAGCTACCTATCTAAATATCTTGGATGCTAAGAAGGGTTCTGCCCTTAAACACTTGGGTATCACAAAAGGTAAAGATCCAGAAGTCATGGCTCAAGTTGGACTTGATGAGTACAAGAAACTCTTGGATGATGCAGCATCAGAAACAACCGACCTTAACAAACGCTATGAAAAATATGCTAAAGCACAGGCTTGGGTATCTGATAGCTCACTCCTCATCCCTGTAGCATCTTCAGGAGGTTCTCCTACAGTTAGTCGTACAGTACCATTTTCGAAAGCCTACTCTCAAGTTGGTATCAAGGGAGATCCGTTTGTATTTAAAGGTTTAGAGTTGCAAAATGATATTGTAACCACTAAAGAATACGAAGAAGCTCTTAAGAAATGGCAAAAAGAGAAACTTGAAACAAATGCTAAATATCAAAAAGAGTTAGCGAACCACGTTAAATAATCTTAAACAACGATGAAAGAAATCCTGATTTTATGCGGGATTTCTTTCTTTTTTTCATATACTGACGAGAGGGCAAATAATTAAATAACTTTACTTTTAGGGTGAAATTTGATAAAATAGAATTATGTCATAAAACCTAACATATAAGGAGAAAATGAATCATGAAACTCAAAAAACGACTGATTGGAGCGGGGTTGACGCTTGCCGCGGCGGTCTTATTGACAGCGTGTGGGAAGTCAGCATCAGATGTTAAAACCTACTCGTCAACATTTGGTGCCGACCCGACAACCTTCAACTACCTGTTGGACTACTCTGGTGATAATACCGCTGTTGTAACCAACTTGGTAGATGGTTTGCTTGAAAATGACAATTATGGAAATCTCATTCCTGCTCTTGCAGAAGATTGGAGTGTTTCAAAGGATGGTTTGACTTACACTTATAAACTTCGTCAAGATGCTAAATGGTTCACGGCTGACGGGGAAGAATACGCCCCAATTAAAGCACAAGATTTCGTCACAGGTATCAAGTATGCAGCGGATAACAAGAGTCAAGCGCTTGATTTGATTCAGAACTCAATCAAGGGATTAGATGATTATGTGACAGGCGCAAATACTGACTTTTCAAATGTTGGTGTGAAAGCTGTAGATGATTACACTGTCCAATATACTTTGACAAGTCCAGAACCATTCTGGAACTCTAAAACAACCAATAGTATCCTCTTTCCAGTCAATGAAGAATTCTTGACTTCTAAAGGTAAAGAATTTGGAGAATTGAAACTAGACAGCATTCTCTACAGTGGTCCCTATTTGTTAAAAGATTTCACATCAAAATCATCACTTGAGTACATGAAGAACCCTCATTACTATGACCAAGAAAAAGTGACGATTGAAAGAGTTAAGTTGGCTTATGTTGATGGTTCTGACCAAGATATGACGATCCGTAATTTCGAAAGCGGAGCCTACTCGTCTGCTGGTGTTTACCCAAATAGTTCAAACTTTGCTAAGACAAAGGAAAAATACAAGGACAACATCGTCTATAGCTTGCAGGATGCGACTTCTTGGTACTATAATTTTAACGTTAATCGCCAAACATACAATCATACAGCTAAGACTAGCGATGAGCAAAAACAAGCTACCCAAGCTGCTATTTTAAATAAAAATTTCCGTCAAGCAATCAACTTTGCCATTGACCGTACGGCTTATTCGGCTCAGTCTAATGGAGAAGAAGCGGCTAAAAACACTCTTCGTAACACACTTGTGCCACCAACTTTCGTGCAAGTAGGTGACAAGACTTTTGGTGAGACAGTTTCATCTAAGTTGGTAAACTATGGTACACAGTGGTCAAATATGAATCTTGAAGACGCTCAAGACGGCTACTTCAATAAAGAAAAAGCACAAGCTCAGTTTGCAGAGGCTAAAAAAGAACTAGAAGCACAAGGTGTGACCTTCCCGATTCATTTGGACTTGCCTGTAGACCAAGTTAACAAAACCTTGCTTCCAAAGATTCATTCGCTTAAACAATCTGTCGAATCAACTCTTGGGGCAGAAAATGTAGTGATTGATGTAGTTCAAATTTCAACAGAAGACTATGCCAATGCGACATTCCAAGCGCCAACCACAGCTGATCATGACTATGATTTGAACTTGGATGGTTGGTCTGCAGACTACCAAGATCCATCAACTTATCTCAATCCTTTCAACGCTGAGGATGGATTCTATCTCAAGATTTTAGGACTTGATCCAAGCAAGGATACTGATAAGATTACAAGTATCGGATTGGACCAATATACTCAAAAATTGAAAGCGGCAGATGCAGAAAATACAGACGTAGCCAAACGTTATGAAAATTATGCAGACGCACAAGCTTGGCTGATTGATAGTTCGCTATTGCTCCCTGTAAATTCAAATGGTGGTGGGGCTTCAGTAACACGTGTGACACCATTTACACGAGCTTACTCACTTGTCGGAATCAAAGGTACTGGAAGTAACTACAAGTACATGAAATTGCAAACCGAAGTCGTAACAACTGCTCAATTTGACGAAGCTAAAGCCAAATGGGAACAAGAACGTAAAAATTCTGTCGAAAAGAGTCAAAAAGAATTCGAAAGTCACGTTAAATAATAAAAAATGGAGCTTTTTAAGAGCTCTATTTTTTTATTATAGTTGTGTTTTGGGAACACAAAAAGGAGTAAAAACTATAGTAAATATAAAAAACGAAAACACTTACCAAAAGCAAGTGCTTTCTTGATTGGTGTTGATGGCCTTGAGAGGCAATTTATGATATAATTAAATTAAAATGTTTTGTAGAGGTGTTCCATGAAAAGTAGACGCATTAAAAAAGGTAAATCTAGTAAGTTTCAGCAGAGTTTAAATGTAGGTTTGTTGCTAATCTATGCTGTTCTAGCTTCTTTTTTATTGTTTTTGATTTTTAAATATCAGATTTTAGCGGTCAGCTATTTTAATATTATCTTGGCAGTAGTTTTAGTGCTCATAGCATTATTATCCCTCTTGTTGATCGTTAAGCGCAAAGCCAAGGTGTTCACCTTGATAGTCCTATTGCTCTCGGTTTTATTTAGCTCTGTAGCTTTGGTAGCTGTAAATCGATTTGTTGGACTCGCCAATCAATTTAATGCAACTTCAAATTATTCAAGCTACTCTATGAGTGTGGCAGTGCTAGCAGACAGTGAGATTAATAACGTTTCTCAACTTTCTAGTGTAACTGCTCCAACAGGAACAGATGCTGAGAATATTCAAAAATTGATAGATGACATTAAAACAACTCAAAGCAAGGAATTGACAGTTGAGGAAGCTTCTTCTTACCTAGCAGCCTATAAGAGTTTGTTAAATGGAGAAACCAAAGCAATTGTCTTAAACAGCGTTTTTGAAAATCTGATTGAACAGGAATATCCTGACCATGCTAAAAAGATTAAGAAAATCTATACCAAGGATTTGACCAAGAAAGTGGAAGCGCCTAAGGTAGCTACAGGAAACTCCTTCAATGTCTACATTAGTGGGATTGATACCTATGGTCCTATCAGTTCTGTTTCACGCTCAGATGTCAATATCATCATGACAGTTAATCAGGATACCAAGAAGATTCTTTTGACGACAACTCCTCGAGATGCCTACGTCCCTATCGCAGATGGCGGGAATAACCAAAACGATAAGTTGACGCATGCGGGTATCTATGGCGTAGATGCTTCTATCCATACCTTAGAAAATCTTTATGGTATCGACTTGAACTACTATGCTCGTCTCAATTTCACCTCTTTCTTGAAGTTGATTGACCTTCTTGGAGGCGTTGATGTCTATAATGACCAAGAGTTTACTGCACATACAAATGGCAAACACTACCCGGTTGGAAATATCCATCTTGATTCAGAACTGGCTTTAGGTTTTGTTCGTGAACGCTACTCCTTGACGAACGGTGATGGGGATCGCGGTCGTAACCAACAAAAAGTCATTGCGGCGATTATTCAGAAATTAACCTCGGCGGAAGCTCTGAAAAATTACGATAGCATCATTCAAAGTTTGCAGGATTCGATCCAGACCAATATGCCACCAGAAACAATGGTTAGTCTTGTAAATACTCAATTAGCAAGCGGTGGGAAATATACCGTTACCAATCAAGATTTGAAAGGTACTGGACGTATGGGGCTTCCGTCTTACGCTATGCCAGATAGCAATCTTTACATGTTAGAAATTGATCCAACGAGCTTGGAGACTGTTAAGGCGGCCATTAAAGATACCATGGAAGGAAAATAAGATGATTGACATTCATTCGCATATTGTTTTCGATGTTGACGATGGACCTAAAAATAGAGCTGAGAGCAAGGCTCTCTTAGAGGAAGCTTACGCACAAGGTGTTCGAACCATTGTTTCCACCTCTCATCGTAGAAAAGGAATGTTTGAAACACCAGAAGACAAAATTGCAGCTAATTTTAGTGAAGTTAAACAGTTGGCTCAAGAAATTGCACCGGATTTGAATATCGTGTACGGAGCTGAGATTTATTTTTCAAGTGATGTTTTAGAAAAACTTGAACAAAACATCATTCCAAAACTCAATGACACTCGTTATGCTTTGATCGAGTTTAGCATGAATACACCCTACAGAGATATTCATAGCGCCTTGACCAAAGTTCTCATGTTAGGGATTACACCAGTGGTTGCTCATATTGAGCGCTATCACACCTTGGAAAACGATGAGAAAAAAGTTAGAGAGCTCATCAATATGGGCTGCTATATGCAGATTAATAGCTCGAGTGTCTTAAAACCGCGACTATTTGGTGACACCTACAAGTTTATGAAAAAGCGTGCTAGGTATTTCTTGGACAAGGGCTTAGTACATGTAGTGGCTAGCGATATGCACAATTTAGATAATCGCCCACCGTATATGAGAGAAGCTTATGAGCTCATTGCTAAAAAATACGGATCAGGAAAAGCTCGTGAACTTTTTGAAACAAATCCATCAAAAATAATAAATGACCAACTAATTTAGGAGAAATGATGAAAGAACAAGATAAAATTGAAATTGATGTACTGCAATTAGTAAAAGTGCTTTGGAAACGAAAATTCCTCATCGCCTTAGTTGCACTAGTAGCAGGTATAACAGCGTTTGCTTATAGTTCGTTTGTGATCAAACCTCAGTATACCAGTACTACCCGCATCTATGTCGTTAATCGTAACCAGGCAGATAAGCCAGGTTTGACGAACCAAGATTTGCAGGCGGGTGCTTACCTAGTAAAAGACTACCGTGAAATCATCCTCTCTCAGGATGTACTTGAAAAAGTAGTAGCTGATCAAAGTTTAACCATTGATGCAAAAACTCTTGGGAAAAAAGTTTCAGTAACAGTTCCTGCAGATACTCGTATCGTATCCATTTCAGTTCGAGATGGCAAGCCTGAAGAAGCAAGTCGTATCGCCAACGCTCTACGAGAAGTAGCGGCTCAGAAGATTATTTCAGTAACACGAGTGTCAGATGTGACAACACTTGAGGAAGCAAGACCTGCAACATCTCCATCTTCACCAAATATTCGTCGAAACACAATGATGGCCACTATAGCAGGTGTAGGAATTGTTATAGTTGTTGTGCTTTTAGTCGAATTATTGGATGATCGAGTGAAACGTCCAGAAGATATCGAAGAAGTTATGCACATCTCACTTTTAGGTGTTATTCCAAATCTTGAGAAATTAAAGTAAAGAGGGAAATATGGCAAAGTTAGAATTATCACAACAACGATTAAACTCTGTAAAAAAAGCTGAAGAGTATTATAACGCTCTACGGACCAATATCCAGTTGAGTGGAGATGGTCTCAAAGTGATTGCTCTTTCTTCGGTTAGACCTGGAGAAGGGAAGTCTACCACTTCAACCAATATTGCCTGGGCTTTCGCGCGTGCAGGTTATAAGACGCTTCTTATTGATGCCGATATTCGTAATTCAGTCATGTCAGGTGTCTTCAAGTCTCGAGAAAAGATTACAGGTTTAACAGACTACTTATCAGGGACCAAAGATTTGTCGCACGGTTTGTGCGAAACAAATGTGGAAAACTTGTTTGTCATTCAATCAGGTGCTGTTTCACCAAATCCAACTGCCCTTCTTCAAAGTGACAAATTTGAAGCAATGATTGAAACTTTACGCAAATACTTTGACTATATCATTGTGGATACAGCCCCTGTCGGTGTTGTCATTGATGCGGCTATTATCGTACAAAAATGTGATGCCTCTATCCTGGTAACTGAAGCTTCTGCAACAAAACGGAGAGAAGTTCAAAAAGCTAAAGACCAGTTAGAGCAAACAGGAACACCATTCTTAGGAGTTATTCTGAATAAATTTAATATTCAGCTTGAAAAATATGGTTCATATGGTTCATACGGGAACTACGGTTCCTACGGGAAAAAATAAGTAGGAAAAAAAGGGAGTAAAAATTGGAAGGAAGGGGTTTCTACAACGTAACTCTAGCGTTTTTGCAGAGTATACTGGTCAGCATATTGGCTTATATACTAATCTCTGTATCTGAA
>CAJPKC010000024.1 GCA_905370255.1 Streptococcus oralis | reverse complement strand
GTATTATATCATATTTTGATTAAATTGTCATCTTAGAAAGTGATTTTAAAAAAACTGGAAATTTTTTCAATTGTATATTTTTACAATAAAAAACACTTTTATGTCAATTTAATGATTTTATAGCGTTTTTAGCTTATTTGATTTTAAAGTTGTCGTCTATTCCTCAGAATTACTTGAAGAAGTAAAAGTAACTAATAATGTCAAGTTATTTATTGGAAAATGAAAAAAGCCTTAAAATCAAGGCTTTTCTATACTTTCACAAATAATCCTAATAAATTTCCATTCAATTTCTTCTAAGCATCTTTTCTAAAAATTAAATTGACAATCTCATCTTCTGAAAAGCCTAGCTCACCAAGTTTTTCAAACAAAATTTTAACTAGCTTGTTAGATTCTTGATATCTTATCTCTTTTATTTCTTGCTCGCTTGCTATGACAAAATATCCTAATGTTCCACAGCTAGTAACCAAATTCTGTTCTTCAAGAACTTTCATTGCTTTTTGGACAGTTGCCGGATTACACTTCTCGTTTTCTGCTAATTTCCTTATTGAAGGAATTTGTTGTTCAGGTGCATAATCACCTCTTAAAACCTTCGTTCTTAATTTTGATGCAATTTGTAAATATAGATGGTGTTTCATTTAATCTTTTTATTATCACTTTCCCTAACAAACTTCCAATATGCGGAATAGGGGATTACTGTAGCTAGTAGAAGATAGTATTTATTTGCAAACATATCTGCTTCTCCTTTTGCATTGAAATGAATAGGAACTTTCTCAGGGAGAAACCCACAAATAATGACTATGATGACCATCATTCCCAACAAAACCAAAATATCTTTTAACAGTCTATTTTTCATCTTATTTTCCTCCTTTAACTAGATAAAATTTAACTTGGTCATTTTTATATAAACTCTAAACGAAATAGCCAGTAAAATTACTGATACTGCTTGCAAAACAAATATAATCGGAAGATTAAAAAACCAATTAAGCAAAATAGGCGTAATAAGCGTAATCATACTAATAATTCCAGTTACAATAACAGGAAGACTTTGTTTGACAACTATCATCTCACTGTCCCAATCATAGTTAGGATATTTTTTATTTAATGAAATTCCGATTACCATTATAAAAAGGGAGTAACATATAGGAACAATAACTAGATTCATAACTTGAATAGGATTCATATCAAGTTTCAGCATAAATACAGATACAGAAATCATATATCCAATCAAATGAAGTGTAAGGTTGACAGCTATCTTAGCATTTAAAATCGTTTTCACTTCAACTGGAGAACTTTTCAAAATCCAAATATTTTTACCTTCTAAAGATATAGATGAAGCTGCTGGACAACTGAGTGAAAGCATAGATGCAATAAAGACGGGAGCTAAGTTTGAAAGATACTCATTTATATTTTCAATTCCTGCAGAATTTCCTATTTGACCTACAGAATTAAACAGGAAACATATACTAAAGACACATAAAAGAATCACTCCAAGCCCAGCATTCAAGACTGCCATATAAGAACTTAAAAATCGTCCAAGCTCTTTTTGATACAAGGAAAAAAATACCGATTTTCTTTCATAAGATACTTTGTCATTAGCATAACTTGATTTTGTATTGGCAAGTGTATTAAGTAGTCCATACTTCAACGAAGCAATTTTGACAAATAGATAAAAGACGACTATTGAAAGAACTATATAAAATCCCATCCCATAGTACATTGGAAAATTGTAGTATGACATAAATAGTCTAGAAATTGGATACAGTCCAGTAATTTGCTTAGCCAGAGTAACCCCAATACTACTTTCATCACCTGATTGCAAAGCTGATAATGCAAAATATCCAATTATACCTAGCATCGCAAATGAAAAAATAAGAGAGATAACATTTTTTCTTTTAAAAAAAGATGAAGCGACAACAATAACGAGTCCCATGCATGCCGCTATACACATGGGGATCAAAGGGGCAAAAATTATAGAAGTAAAATACAATATAATCTGTAGGAGGTTTAAACTTCCGTTCAAGCCCCATATAATTCCACCCGGAAGCATAAACATCAAGCCTATTAAAAAATTCAATAAGTACATAAACATGAACTTGCTGGTGATAATATACGAACTTTTAACAGGTAAGGATTGGAGAATTTCCATATCTCGACTGCCAAATAAAATGCCATTCGAATAAAATACTGTCAAAAATAATATTGAAAAACTTGATACAGAGACCATATATGCTGGAATCAAGTTCTGCTGTCCGACGTGGACCAATGTTTTCGCTGTTATTATATTGTAAACAAAGCAAAATAAGGAAAGAGTTATTATGCCAAAACTCGCAATAGCCATTGAACTTTGTTTTTTATTTCGTGAATCTCTAATCTCGTTAATAGGAAAGAAATTAATCAATTGGGCTTTAAGCAGTATCCAAATGTTACTCATTGTCCTGCACCTCCATGAAAAATGCCTCCAATGATTCATCACCTTTGACGTCTCCTGTATTGCCACTTGCAATTAACTTTCCATTTTTGATAATGGCAATCTTATTACATAATTTTTCCGCAACATCCAATACATGGGTTGAAAAGAAAATAGCACCTCCATCTGAAACACACTCATGCATAATTTTCTTTAGTAGGAAAGTTGCTTTGGGATCTAGCCCAACAAAAGGTTCATCTAAAATCAACAGTTTGGGAGAATGTACAAGTGCAGAAATAATGGCTGTTCGTTGCTTCATTCCATGTGAATATGAAGAAATAATCCCCGAAAGATGCTCAGTCATATCAAATAAATCACCGTATTTTTGTATTCTCTCCTTGCGTAGTTTTGTAGGAATTTCAAACAAGTCAGCAATAAAATTAATATATTGAAGTCCTGTCATATGTTCATACAAATCTGGATTATCTGGGATATACGCCATCATTTTTTTACAAATAACAGGTTCTTCTTTAATAGAATGACCGTTGATAATTATACTTCCGTCTTCAAAATCATGGATACCGACAACTGCCTTTATCGTTGTCGTTTTGCCTGCACCATTTGCTCCAATAAAACCATAAATATCTCCAGGCTGTACTGAAATAGATAGGTTATCCACAACCTTCTTATCCCCATAACTTTTACTAAAATTCTTTATCTCTAACATATTTTCACCTCTATTGACAATTTGTCAGTCATATTTTGAAATAATACCGATAGCTTGTTTTGATTTAGCTATCGGTACATAGTTCTCTTTACAAACATTCTATCTTTTTTTAATTGCTAAAGAGTCCTTTTGTATTTAGATTTTGTTCCAGCATTATCTTAAATGCATTCAAGTAATCTTTGACAGTTTCTTTCTTTGAAGTTTTTATACCTATGTTATTTGAAACAAAAACATAGGCTGTCATCAGAAATTCTGCTGTTTCTGATGGATATTTTACAGAAAATACTTTTTCTGAGATGCCTTGATTTATTATCCTCTCAAAATATATAGTCAGTTTTTCAATGAGCTTATGAGACAACTTATCTAACATATAACGATTTTCTTCAAGATCAACCGTCTTTTGTAACTCAGTTCCTTCTGCTGAAACGTTATCTGTAGTGATTATTGTGGCATCTATAAAGGCTCTTATTTTTTCAATAGCAGTTTTGTCATCATCATTGACAATCACGTGAATATCTCTCAATAATTTCTCTGAATAACGTTCTACAAGACAATACAGAATATCTTCTTTGTTCTTAAAGTGATAGTATAACAAACCTCGTGATATATTTACCTTATCGACTATATCCTGAGTTGTTGTGTTCGCATATCCTTTCTCCATAAAGAGGAGCATAGCAGCATCCATAATCTCAGCCCGTCGAATTTCCGGATCTTTTACATCTCGCATTTTATTCCTCCTGTTTATAAATTATACTACTCTACTGACAAACTGTCAATTATAAAATTACCTTTTTGAGGATACCAAAAAAAACCTTGACACCAAGGCTTTTTCGTCAACATTTTTTCTAAGTTCGTACAAGCAGTGATGCTGCCTCAACGTGGGTTTTAGAGGACTAAATGGAGTCTGAATTGCCTGATAGAGATGTAGTATTGATTAAGCAATCAACAAATAATGTACAAAACAAAAATAAAGTACACTGCTTAATGAGTGTACTTTATCCTTCTAATTCAGTTTTATCAATGGTTTAGCTCTAGTTAAGTCGATTAGTTAAATGAATTTAGACTATTGCTTTTTATAACGACTATAAATTGTATGCTCAATGCTATAATTTATCTTCCAAATCTACTTCTTCATAATTTATCGGAATTAAAGCAACTTCACTGCTTAGAGTAGATTGTTTTTCATTTTCACTTATTTGAATGGCATTTTTGAGTGAAAAAATAACTTCTCTTACAAGATTTAATAAATCTAATGTACACTCTTGAAGTTCAAATTCAGTTAGATACAGTCTAGTTTCATTATTTTCTTCACTTCCATCAATAAAATTCAATGTAATATTAGTAAACCTATGCTCTAAATAATTTCTAATAATTTTCAATCGCTTTGAGTTTGGATTAGCTGTTAAAGAATTATCACCATTATCAAAATCTTTCTCTATCCAAAATATAGATGACAGACCAATATTCTTATCCAACATTTTATTTAAATCACTATTTGATCTCCAAATTGAATGGAAATTTACTTTTCGAGTTTCAATTTTTAAAGAATAATATTCATTTATAAACATAGCTACTTTATCTAATAATGAATATAGTGTTTTAAAAGATGCTTTTAATCCTTCAACTCGGATAGAGTATTGTACGTAGTCTAGACAATCAATAAGATCAACATTCTCATCAGCATAATGAACCGAATCAATCTCAATGCTATTAAAACAGAGATAACGCGCATAAACATATTCTTGCTTAATTTGATTAAACATAGAAATATATTTGTTTAAATCTTTATCCGATTGAAATAATAAACTTGGTAGTAAAAGATTATCATCATATCTATTTATATCGTCAGCTTGTAAGTCATTAAGTGGATTAAGATACAGCCCGTTGTTCCAACACCATTCACGATACTTTTGTGAATTAGGATTATAATCAATGTTTTTACAAGAGCATTCATCTAAATCTTTATAATCAAGATATTGTTCGTAAAGTTTAATAAATTGCTTTTCTGCGTTATTAACTCTGTTTGGATCTGAAAAAGTTATACTTGTTTCTATTAAATTTTTAATTTTTTTAATAAAGTGAAGATGTTCGTTATCATTCAAAAAATTACGATAATGATGTAGACAAATAGCCAAGTTACCACTAGCCATTGTGAATCTTGGATTGATTTGTATACATTTACAATACATCTTAATAGCTAACTGTTTTCTACCACAAGCATCTAATAGATTTGCGTAATTGGTGTATAGTGAACATAATAATGGGTGAATAAAGCTATTGTTCTCAGGATTTATATCAATATTATTTGAAATTTCGATAGCTTTTCTAAAGTAATAAATTTGTTGAACTGTACAATCGGTATCTATGTTGAATACTAGGTTATCACTTAGTTCAAATATATCACCATATGCTGTCCCAATAGAATAAAATAAATGAATTTTGGAAATATCATCAATAGTATTTTCCATATTTTTTCCAAATTCTATTAGTCTATGGATTTCCTCTATATTTTTATCTTTAAAAGCATTATCGAAATCCATTGACAATTTAAGTACACTATGATTAATTGGATTATTTGTTAACATCTTCATCCCAAACTAAATATTTCGATTTTAAATTTGATTTTCCTTTATTTTCTTGTTCTTCAACTAATATATCAGATAAAAACTCTTTTATCATATTAAGATTAAGAAAAATTCGAGTTGCAATAAATTTAAGTTATAATACCTTATATAAATTATAAATAGGGTAAACCTGATATCTTTCTTGAGTTTCTTTATCTAACTTAGTCCAAAATAAATCAGCTTGTGGTTTTGATTTTAATAACACTGATGCACCAAAACAAATTTCATCATTATCTTTATTATTTAATAAAATATTAGTAAGCTTCTCTATTTCAGTATTATCTAATTCACGATTTCTATATTTAATTTGAAGATCATTTATGATGCTTATGCTATTTTCTTTTATATGGTTCATGTTCCAGTCAGAAAGACGTTGAGCCCAGTTAAGCAACTGTTCTTTTTTTGAAACTTCTTCTGTCATATCGGCTGCAGCAACTATTTTTATTATGGTATCGTCAGCACACACATTTTCTACACTACAGTCAACTAATCTTTGGTATGAGGCAATAACCGAATCAAAGTTACAGTTATCAATTGTTAACCAATCTTCGGGCCTAAAAACCTCAAATAAAGAAATATCCTCATCCTCGCCTCTCCTGCACCAAGGAGTTTCAGTGAAAATATCTATCATAGTTCCATTATTACCTTCATGAAATGCATATAGAGTACTAATATGTATGTTAGCAATCTTAAGATTAAACAATTTCGATTCCTCGTAATTTAACGCCACCTTGTTTTTTAATACTAGACCTGAATTAAGGATATTTAAATTTCTTTGAGATTGTTCATTAAAGAGGGATAAATCTAGCTCTTTTTTTATCCCCATTTTCTTTATGAAATTTGATATTTTCGACAATTCTTTTATATGGTTATCTAAATCAAGCGAATTAATATCCGATAAAGACCGTTCATCTAGTTCTATACTAATACCATTGAGTGTGAAAAATCCTACTTTTCCTAGTTCTTTAAGTGCCTGAGTACACTTTATAGCATCTGACAGCATATTAGGTCTTGAATAATTAAATTTGGGTTGAGCCTTCCCATTATTAAAGGATATTTTAAAACCTTCACCAAAATGAAGCTGTACACTTCCGTCAGGAAAATAATGTCTCTCTACATCTTCAAAAATATAATCTCCTATCTCAATAATTAAATCTGTTGCTTCGAAAGTTTCAACAATCTCTATTGAATTTTCAAGTGGAATTTCGATGTCAGTTTCAGGATCCCTAAGATAAAGAAAGAGGTCGTGTTCCTTCTGGTAATTAAATATTCCTTCATGTCCCTGACCATAAAAGTAAAGCTTGAACTCTTTATCATTTGGAATATTCTCAATTGACATCCCATCGATATTTATAAAGCTATACTGCTTCTGACTATTAGTAACAAAATTAACTAACATCGGATAAAGTTTTTGTTCATCTAGTTTATGAATCTGTACCGAAAGTGTTTTTTTATTTACAGACTTATTTTTCAATTTACTTATTTTAATTAGTTTCTTTATAGAAAAAGGTGGCAGTGACTTATAAAAAATATCTTTTAGATTATTGTTCTCATCTAACCAAACTACGAATAAAACTACACCTCCATTTTTTGAATACAATTCTAAATCACGCATATCTACTGGGAAAGATTTCATTGAATTGTTCTTACGTTTAGTTGCTTTAATTTGGACAGGTACTCTCCCAAATATTTCGCTCTTTTTCTCACTAGCATTTTTAAGAACATGAATTTCTCCATCCCACGCTGGAGTTTTATCATTGTTCTCGAAATAAGTCTGAAGCAACTTATTTCGATTAATAAATGTTGTCAGATATGAAACACCTAACGTTTCAATTTGTCTATTATTTGCCAAATTATCACCTCATAACATAACACTATGTATTATTTATTATACCATCAACAAAATAAAAATCTATATCTTGCGTTCAATAGAAACTTAAATAAGCTGCAAAAAATGTACAATTGAACCACCACTTCTTCTGCTATTACTTGAGTATAAAATGTACAAATCAATTTCTCAGATTAGAGTATATTATGTACTAGAAAACATACAAAATACCACTCCAGAATAATGTACAAAACAAAAATAAAGTACACTTTTTAAAGAATGTACTTTATGCTTCTAATTCAGTTGTATCAATGATTTAGCTCTTGTTAAGTCAATTGTACATAAACTTTTAGTTTTTATAGGACTGTTTTGTATATCTTTCTATACTAGATCCCTTTTAACCACAATAAAATCAGCAAATCACATGGATTTACTGATTTTATTTTTTTCTAACTTATTTTTCTACATATCGAAATGGAATCTTGCTACCACAGAGCCAATTATAGACTCGGTCATTGACTTGAACATTCATAGCTTCGTGGGCATATTCTGGCATGATTAAATGCTCTTTTGGACATTCTAATCGATTATAAATGGCAAACTGTGTCACAGGATAACAGACATCATCATCTAGCCCTGTAATCATATGAACTTGTCCTTTGATGCGATGGGCAAAATTTTTCACATCAATATAGGCTAATGTCTCCATGATTTGATCTTCCGTTTCATGGAATGGATCATGGAATTTGAAATAACGGAAAAGCTCGTCATAGGCCTCGCTGGTGTTCCCAATCTCTAATACACGTCTGAAATCCGATAAGAATGGATAAATGGCTACAGTTCGTTGGATTCGGGGATTCAATCCAGCAGCAACCAGAGCTAGGGCACCTCCTTGAGAGGCTCCGTAGCTAGCAAGTTTGCTGTCGTCTACTTGAGGAAGGCTGGCTACAATTTCAATTAACTGGTAAAGATCCAAGTAGACATCCTTATAAAAGAGCTCATCAGGACCTTCCACGGCTCCGCGGATAATCTGTCCTTTTACAGTATTTCCAAGTGGTGACCGATCTCCGTCTGTTGAATAGCCTGATTGACCTCTTACGTCCATAGACACAACTCCATAGCCAGCTACTGTATAAGCCAGCATGTCTGTCCAATCCCAACAACGGCCCATATAGCCATGAAAATGGAAAATAACTGGAACCTTTTGATCTGTTTTTGGGAAAACAACCCGCGCATAAACAAGACCATCTCGTGTTCCTTTAAAGGTTAATTCATAACAAACAACATTTGGAATGCTGAAATTTTGTTCTTCGAGCTTGTATTCAGGAAGTTCAGCAAGGTTTGCTAAGGCCTGATCCCAGAAAGCATCAAAGTCTGCAGGAACTTCATCCCGTCCCCTGTAATCTTTCATTAATTCTAGTAATTTAGGATTTTTCATAAAATCCTCCTTAAGGATGTGTAATCGTTACCAAAAATGTACCATATTTACTTAAGGATTGCAAGAGACAAAAACAAATTACATAACCGAAATTATGTAATTTACTTATAGATTCAAAAATAGACTTAATTGTTTCACTAGATCTGGATTAGTGGGTAAAGCTGAATGATGAGCCTTACGTCCTTTTAAATTCACTTCTGTATAGGCTTGTTTCTCAAAAATAGATTGTGCTGCTTGAGCACTAGAAAGAGGGACGATCCCGTCTGATTTCCCAGCAAAGCTACCGACAAAGTTAAGGACCTCTACTTCTTTTTCTAAGCGATGCTTCCGTGTCTGAAAATCGTCATACATCACTTGATTGAATCGGTAAGGACTACCAATAATAACCAGCTTGCTTACAGTCAGTTTTTTCTTTTCTAAAAAGCCACTTTCCAATAAACCAGTCAAAACTAGTCCACCATTGGAGTGCCCTACTGCCTTAAATTCTGTAAAATAATAGTGGTCAAGAAGGTAGGTTAATGCGAGCTTAAGGGATTCAATTTGTTGCTTGATATTGCTGTAGCCATCTCGATTGTTCTCAAAGCCAATCACAATCATTGGATTTGGCTCTTTCGTATTCAATCTTCCTTCCATCTCTATAGAATCATCTTTGTTGACTTTTATTTTTAAGAGACTCTGTTTTTTTCTAGAAAAGCGATGGAGCATACGAATTGTTCCATTGAAACGCTGAATACTAGCTGAACTTCCAGGTACAAAGATGATCGGATTGATTGGTGGTTTCTTCGAACCTTTTGGAAAATAAAAGGGCTTGCTGTGCGAAGAAA
>CAJPKC010000023.1 GCA_905370255.1 Streptococcus oralis | reverse complement strand
TGACTAGAGTTACTTTTCAAGAGAAATACTATCCTGCTGTAAAGGAAACTCTTTATCAAGCAACATTAAAAAACGGCTTGACAGTTTCTTTACTTCCTAAAAATGATTTTAACGAAGTTTATGGTGTAGTAACTGTCTATGTTGGTTCAGTTGACACTGAGTTTACAGCTAGAGATAGTAAAAAGAAAACATATCCTAAGGGGATTGCTCATTTTTTAGAACATAAACTTTTTGAAAGAGAAAATTCTGAAGATATCATGGCTGCATTTACCAAATTAGGTGCAGATAGTAACGCCTTTACAAGCTTTACAAATACAAGTTATCTTTTTTCAACCTCTGACAATGTCGCTGAGTGTTTGAACTTGCTTGACGAGCTTGTTACTAGCTTTAACATTACTGAAGAATCTGTTGAACGAGAAAAGGATATTATTCAACAAGAACGCGAAATGTATCAGGATGATCCTGATTCTTGCTTGTTTTTTAAAACACTTGCAAATCTATATCCAGAAACTCCACTAGCTTCAGATATTGTTGGGACTGAAGATTCGATAGAAGATATTAGTTTAGAGGATCTACGGGACAATTTTGATGAATTTTACACTCCTGTCAATAGCCAAATTTTCCTCGTTGGAAATTTTGATTTAGAGTTGATACAGAATTATTTCTTGCAAAAGGATGTTGGAGGTTGTATAGTTCAAAATCCAAAAGAACTAATCGCTTTACACCCTGTAAAGAAGGTTGAGAGTATTCGTATGGATGTTGCATCACCTAAATTAGCAATAGGAGTTCGAACGAATTCTGATATGGGTCATCAGGATTGCTATCGATATAGCGTTCTATTAAGAGCGTTATTTACGATGATGTTTGGTTGGACTTCTAAAAGATTTCAGAGTTTGTATGAAACTGGGAAATTAGATTCTTCATTATCTTTAGAAATTGAGATCAATCGACGTTTTAACTTTTTGATGTTGACTATGGATACAAAGGAACCTGTGGCTATTTCGCATCAATTCCGAAAGGCAATTCAGAATTTTGCTACTGATTCGGATGTATCAGAGGAACATCTTGATTTAATCAAAAGTGAAATTTATGGAGAATTTATCCATAGTATGAACTCTTTAGAATTTATTGCGACCCAATATCAGTCACATTCTGACGAAACAACCCTGTTTGATTTACCAAAGATTATACAGGAAATGACCTTGGATGATGTTCTTGAGGTAGGACATCATTTTATCGACAATAGTGAAATAGTTGAATTTACAATTTTTCCACTATAGCCATCGAAATATAAAATAAACTAGAAAGAAGGCATGGTAAGTATGAGAAAAAAAACAATTGGTGAAGTGTTACGTTTAGCAAGAATCAACCAAGGTTTGAGTTTAGAGGAATTGCAGCGCAAGACAGACATTCAACTGAATCTGCTTGAGGCTTTAGAATCAGATGATTTCGACCAATTGCCAAGCCCTTTTTATACACGTTCTTTTTTGAGGAAGTATGCTTGGGCAGTTGAGTTGGATGAAAATCTTGTTTTAGACGCATATGATTCAGGGAGTATGATTACCTATGAGGAAGTTGATGTTGATGAGATAGAACTATCAGGTCGTAGACGTTCTAATCGCAAGAAACGTTCCTTGCTCCCTCTGTTTTACTTTATTCTCTTCTCCTTATCTATTATCATTTTTGTTTCTTATTATGTTTGGAATTACATTCAAACACAACCGACAGCAACAACTTCAGCCAACTATAATGTTGTGACTACGACAACAAGTGCAACAAGTAGTGAAACAACAACTAGCAATCAAACCACTAGCCCATCAAGTTCGAGCGACGCATCAACTGTGACGGTTTCTGGTCAGGGAGATGTTATATCGGTAGAATATAAAACTGCTAAAGATACTGCCGAACTTCAACTATCTGTGACGGATGCAACAAGCTGGATTAGTGTTTCAGATACTGAATTGGCTGGAGGAACTACTCTTGAGCCTAATAATAAGATGGCCAAAACAACAGTTTCTAAAGGCTCTCCAGTAACTATCACATTAGGTGTTGTCAAAGGCGTGAAAATCAAGATCGATAATCAGGAAATTGATACTTCGAAATTAACTGGTCAAACTGGCTGGATTACATTGAAATTAAGTTCAAATTAAGGAAGGATAACATGAAAAAAGAGAATATTCCTAACATACTTACGCTTGGTAGAATTTTATTTATTCCGATTTTTGTTCTCCTTCTATCATTTGGACAGTCTCCTGTGTTACATAAAATAGCAGCAATTATTTTTGCCATTGCCAGTATCACTGACTATCTAGATGGCTATTTAGCTAGAAAATGGCAAGTAGTTAGCAATTTTGGGAAATTCGCAGATCCAATGGCAGATAAGTTGTTAGTTATGTCGGCCTTTATCATGCTAGTAGGTCTAAATATGGCTCCTGCTTGGGTAGTAGCTATTATCATTTGCCGAGAACTTGCAGTTACTGGGTTGCGCCTACTCTTAGTTGAAACTGGTGGAACTGTTTTAGCTGCAGCAATGCCAGGAAAAATCAAAACATTTAGCCAGATGTTTGCGATTATCTTCTTGTTATTTCATTGGAATTTACTTGGTCAGATAACTCTTTATATTGCCTTGTTCTTCACAGTTTATTCTGGTTATGATTACTTCAAGGGAAGCGCATATTTGTTTAAAGGAACCTTTCGCTAGATATGGAATCGATTATTGAAATTAAGGATCTGTCATTTCGATACCAGGCAGATCAAGAACATTATGATGTTCATAACATTTCGTTTCACGTGAAACGTGGAGAATGGTTGTCTATCGTTGGTCATAATGGTAGTGGAAAATCAACAACTGTTCGCTTGATTGACGGTTTGCTAGAAGCGGAATCTGGAGAAATTTGGATAGACGGTGATTGCCTAACTCCGGAAAACGTCTGGGAAAAAAGACGTAAGATTGGTATGGTATTTCAAAATCCTGATAACCAATTCGTGGGGGCAACCGTAGAAGATGACGTTGCTTTTGGACTAGAAAACCAAGGGATTCCACTTGAAGAGATGAAGAAGCGAGTTTCTGAAGCTCTGTCATTAGTTGGGATGGCTGAATTTTCTAAAAAGGAACCAGCTCGCTTGTCAGGTGGCCAAAAACAGAGAGTGGCTATCGCAGGAGTTGTTGCTCTGCGACCAGACATTTTAATTTTGGATGAAGCTACAAGTATGTTGGATCCAGAGGGGCGTCTAGAGTTGATTAAGATCGTCCAAAAGATTCGCCAAGATCACCAAATGACAGTAATCTCAATTACACATGACTTAGATGAGGTGGCCATGAGTGACCGTATTTTGGTGATGAAAAAAGGAGAAATCGAATCAACTAGTACTCCTAGAGAATTATTTTCTAGGTCAGATTTAGATCAAATTGGCTTAGATCAACCCTTTGTCAACCAATTAAAAGAATCTCTACGTACTAGTGGCTTGAAATTACCAGAGCACTACCTGACCGAAGAGGAGCTCGAGGAGGCTTTATGGGAATTATTCTAGACAATGTGAGTTATACGTATCAGGAAGGAACACCCTTTGCCTCAGCTGCCTTGTCCGATGTTAATTTGTCAATAGAGGATGGATCTTATACAGCAATTATTGGGCATACAGGAAGTGGGAAATCTACAATTCTACAACTTTTGAATGGTTTGTTGGTTCCCACAAAGGGAAGTGTTCGTGTCTTTGATACATTAATTACATCAACATCCGTCAATAAGCAAATTCGTCAAATTCGCAAACAAGTGGGCTTAGTCTTTCAGTTTGCAGAAAATCAAATCTTTGAGGAGACTGTCTTAAAAGATGTGGCTTTTGGACCTCAAAATTTTGGAGTTTCTGTAGAAGAGGCAGAAGCTATTGCGCGTGAAAAACTAGCTTTAGTAGGAATTGATGAGTCACTCTTTGGACGTAGTCCCTTTGAGCTTTCAGGCGGACAAATGAGAAGGGTTGCGATTGCTGGTATTTTGGCGATGGAGCCTAGCATTTTGGTCTTAGATGAACCAACCGCTGGTTTGGATCCAATTGGTCGAAAAGAGTTAATGAACTTGTTTAAAAAACTTCATCAGGATGGAATCACGATTGTTTTAGTGACCCATCTGATGGATGACGTGGCCGAATTTGCTGACCAAGTTTATGTGATGGAAAAAGGAAAGTTGGTCAAGAGTGGGAAGCCAAGTCTTGTTTTTCAAAATGTCGAATTTATGGAAAAAATCCAATTAGGTGTTCCAAAAATCACAAGATTTGCTCAAAGGCTAGCTGAACGAGGAGTTTCTTTTAAACAATTGCCGATAACGATAGAGGAGTTTAAGGAGTTCATCAATGGATAACATGATTTTAGGTCGTTACATACCAGGAAATTCGATTGTTCATCGTTTGGATCCTCGTAGTAAGTTAGTGGCGATGATTTTATTAATTTTGATTGTTTTTTGGGCCAATAATCCAATAACAAATTTGATCCTTTTCGTTGCAACTGGCATTTTTGTAGCCTTATCAGAAGTTCCCTTATCTTTTTTCATAAAAGGTTTGCGGTCTATGTTTTTTCTGATTGCTTTTACAACCCTTTTTCAACTTTTCTTTATCTCTGGTGGAGATGTCTTGTTCGAGATGGGATTTATAAAAATCACGAGTCATGGCATTGAGCAGGCGGGAATCATTTTTTGTCGCTTTGTTTTGATTATCTTTTTCTCAACTTTGCTTACCTTGACAACCATGCCATTAAGCTTGGCTACAGCAGTTGAGTCCTTGCTTGGACCCTTGAAAAGATTTAAGGTTCCTGTTCATGAAATCGGGCTCATGTTGTCTATGAGTTTACGTTTTGTACCAACCTTAATGGATGATACGATTCGAATTATGAACGCTCAAAAGGCGCGTGGTGTTGATTTTGGAGAAGGAAATATAATCCAAAAAGTTAAGGCTATGATTCCTATTTTGATTCCTTTATTCGCTACAAGTTTGAAACGAGCGGATTCTCTTGCTACAGCTATGGAAGCTAGAGGGTATCAAGGCGGAAATGGACGTAGTCAGTATCGACAGTTGAAATGGATGAATAAAGATAGTGTAGCTCTATTACTTATTTGTGTCTTGGGCGGTATTCTATTTTTGTTAAAATCCTAGAGTGAAGTATAGAATGAGATAGGGTAGAGGTATGAACCGTTTTAAAAAATCAAAATATATCATTGTTCTATTTGTCGTTGTATTAGTGGTTTCAGTTTTTTTAGTGATGACGAAATCAAGTGCGGTTGTGACAAAAGTTGGAGATGGCATTTCTCTGATAGATAGAATTGTTCAAAAACCATTCCAATGGTTAGAATCTACAAAGTCTGATTTAGGAAATTTGACGAGAGCTTATAATGAGAATGAAACTCTTAAAAAAGAACTCTATCAAATGGAAAAAGAAACGAATGAAGCAGACAGTCTGAAGGAAGAAAATGAGCAATTACGTCAGTTATTAGATATGAAGTCCAAATTAAATGTGACCAAGTTAATTGCTGCGGATGTCATCATGAGAACTCCATCAACCTGGAAACAAGAATTAACAGTTAACGTTGGTTCTCAACAAGGAGCAACAACAAACATGCTTGTTGTTGCTGGTGGAGGATTGGTTGGAAGTGTTGAAAAAGTAGAAGACAACTCAACTGTGGTCAATTTATTGACAAACGCTGAGAATACAGAGAAGATTTCCGTTAAAATCCAGCACGGTTCTAGTAGCATTTATGGTATTATTATCGGTTATGATAAGGAAAAAGAACTTTTGAAAATCAGCCAGCTCAATAGCAATGGCGACATTAGCCAAGGCGACAAAGTGGTAACTGGAGGTTTGGGAAATTTTAATGCTACAGATATCCCTGTAGGAGAAGTCGTATCAGTGACACATAGTACGGACTATCTAACAAGAGAAGTTATGGTCAAAATGCATGCTGATCCAATGAATCTTAAAGTCGTAGAGTTAGTGGGGAATCCATCATGAGACTTTTTAAGCAAATAGGGATGTTTTTGCTCTTGCCCGTAATCATTTTGATAGATAGCCATTTAGGGCAGTTTGTAAACAGCTTTTTTCCACATCTTCAAATTGTAAGCCACTTTATCTTCATATTCTTATTATTCGAAACAATAGAAGTATCAGAATATCTGTTTTTGGCCTATTGCTTGGTTCTAGGACTTATATACGATATCTATTTCTTCCATCTGATAGGGATAGCCAGTCTTCTTTTTGTGATTATTGGAGCAATCGTATATAAAAGCAACTCAGTTATTTTGTTAAATAGATGGACAAGATTATTAGCTATTTTAATGATGACTTTTACATTTGAATTTGGAAGTTTTATCCTAGCGCAGGTGGTAGGAATGACTGCAGAAAATCTACCTGTTTTTATAGTTTATAGTCTGGGTCCTACTATGATATTGAATTTTATATGGATGTTAGTTTTCCAATATATTTTTGAAAAAATATATCTATAAGAAAGAAACAAAACTGTAATAAAGGCGTAATATTTATTAGGCCTTTTTTTGATATACTAGTATTGTCTTTTTAAAGAAGGAGTATTTACACTTATGAAGAAAAAAATTCTAGCATCACTTTTATTAAGTACAGTATTAGTTTCACAAGGAGCTGTGCTTTCAAGTGTTAAAGCCAATACAACAGATGAAAAAATTGCTGCTCAAGATAGCAAAATTAGTGAGTTGACAACGCAACAAAAGGAAGCTCAAAAACAAGTTGATGAGATTCAAACTCAAGTAACAGCTATTCAAACAGAACAAGAAAAGTTGCAAACTGAGAATGAAAAACTTCAAGAAGAATCTAAAAAACTTGAAGGTGAAATCGCAGAGCTTTCAAAAAATATCGTAGCTCGTAATGAATCGCTTGAAAACCAAGCTCGTAGTGCACAAACAAACGGAACTGCTACAAGTTACATCAATACGATTATTAACTCTGACTCAATCACAGAAGCTATTTCTCGTGTAGCAGCTATGAGTGAAATTGTCTCAGCAAACAATAAAATGTTGCAACAACAAAAAGAAGATAAAAAAGCCATCTCTGAAAAACAAGTTGCAAACAATGATGCAATCAACACAGTTATTGCCAACCAACAAACACTTGCTGATGACGCTCAAGCCTTGACAACAAAACAGGCAGAATTGAAAGCCGCTGAGTTGAATCTTGCAGCAGAAAAAGCTACCGCAGAAAGTGAAAAAGCTACTTTGTTAGAGCAAAAAGCAGCAGCTGAAGCAGAAGCTAAGGCTGCAGCTGAAGCAGAAGCAGCATACAAAGCGAAACAAGCAAGTCAACAACAAACAGTTGCTGCTTCAGCAAATACAACCTTTGCAGCACAAGTACAAGCAACTTCAAGCTCATCATCAGACGATGATTCAAGCTACACACCTGCAGTAACTACTGTAAGTCAGCGCCCAACCTATAGTTCAAATGCATCAAGTTATCCTGTAGGTCAATGTACATGGGGAGCAAAAACTTTAGCACCATGGGCTGGCGATTACTGGGGAAATGGTGGTCAATGGGCTGCAAGTGCAGCGGCTGCAGGTTTCCGTACAGGTTCTACACCACAAGTTGGTGCAATTGCTTCATGGGATGATGGGGGATACGGTCACGTAGCAGTTGTTACGGCTGTTGAATCATCAACTCGTATTCAAGTTTCTGAATGTAACTATGATGGTAGTGGAACTCAACCAATCGGAAATTATCGTGGATGGTTTAATCCGACAGCATCAAGAGGTACTGTAAGATACATTTATCCAAACTAATATACTGATTATTACTAAATTTAGGGTGAGGTTTTATTAATCTCACCCTTTGTATAGTGCTGAAAAATAAATTTCATTATATAATTACTTGAACTTATTTTCTATTTTTATAATTTTTTAGTTAAAGTAAAATGAAACTTAGGGATTTAGTATGAGTGTAGCATGTTGATAAAAAAATGGTTTCTAAGGGAGTCGGTGTTGGAATTATGTTTACTTATAAAAAGAATGTTGATGTTCAAGAGTGGGATTTGTTTTTAGAAAATCATCCTCAAGGAAATTTATTGCAGAGTAGTGATTGGTCCAAGATAAAGGATACTTGGGGGAATGAGAGAGTTGGATTTTATAAAGAAAATCAACTAGTTGGAGTAGCGAACATCTTAATTCAGCCTCTTCCATTAGGATTTTCCATGTTCTATATTCCAAGAGGCCCAGTTATTAATTATGAAGATAAAGAACTTCTGAAATTTGTGCTTTTAACATTGAAAAAACTTGCTAAAAAAAGCCATGCAATAATGGTTAAATTTGATCCAAGTTTGTTTATCAGTCGAAGTCTTATCGACCAAGAAATTATTCAAAATTCTAAAACTTTTGAAATTATTGAGGAATTGCAAAAAAACAAAGTTCATTGGACTGGTTTGACAAAGGATATGGCAGAAAATATACAACCACGTTTTCAAGCTAATATTCATAAAGAAAACTTCTCTCTGGATCAACTATCCAAGTCTACTAGACAGGCAATCCGAACTGCAAGAAATAAAGGATTGGAAGTAAAATTCGGTGGACTCGACTTATTAGATGAATTTTCATTTTTAATGAAGAAAACAGAGTCTCGTAAGAATATCAGTTTACGAGGCAAAGATTATTATCAGAAGTTACTGACTACTTATCCTGATCACTCTTTTATCACACTGAGCTATTTAGATTTACCTAATAGACTGAAAGAAGTTGAGCAGCAACTCGAAAAGAATCTTAAAATAGCGCAGAAATTTACTGATAAAACGAAAGAAGGCAAAATAAAAGAGAATCAGCAAGAGAGAAAACGATTAGAAGAAGAAATTTCTTTTCTTAAGGGCCATATTGATGGAGGGGACAGTGTCGTTCCATTGTCTGGAACTTTGACCATCGAATTTGGGAAAACATCTGAAAACTTATATGCTGGAATGAATGAAGAGTTTAGACACTATCAACCTGCTATACCTACATGGTTTGAGACAGCTCAACATTCATTTGAACGTGGGGCAGAGACTCATAATATGGGTGGAATTGAAAACAACTTAGAAGGCGGGTTATTTAATTTTAAATCTAAGTTTAATCCCACTATTGAGGAATTTGCTGGTGAGTTTAACTATCCAACTAGTTCATTATATTTCTTGTTTAATCTAGCTTATAAGATTCGTAAGAAACTTCGAAGTAGATAGCATAAACACCACTACATTAAATTTTAAAAAATTAGCAATTAGAACATCTCAGCAGTGTATGTTGAGATGTTTTAAATTTAGAGCTTTTAACTAGTAATTTAATAAGGAGAAAATAACAAAATTACTTGAAATAAAGCTCTAATTATGATAAAATGAAACTTGTCGTGTGAACGATAATACTCATTCTTGATGAATTGTGAAACTGTTGCCCTTGGGTTGTTTTGCAAGCTGAAATCAAGAAGAGGAAAAAACAAAAAAGGAGAAATACTCATGGCAGTAATTTCAATGAAACAACTTCTTGAGGCTGGTGTACACTTTGGTCACCAAACTCGTCGCTGGAACCCTAAGATGGCTAAGTACATCTTCACTGAGCGTAACGGAATCCACGTTATCGACTTGCAACAAACTGTAAAATACGCTGACCAAGCTTACGATTTCATGCGTGATGCAGCAGCTAACGATGCAGTTGTATTGTTTGTTGGTACTAAGAAACAAGCAGCTGATGCAGTTGCTGAAGAAGCAGTACGTTCAGGTCAATACTTCATCAACCACCGTTGGTTGGGTGGAACTCTTACAAACTGGGGAACAATCCAAAAACGTATCGCTCGTTTGAAAGAAATCAAACGTATGGAAGAAGATGGAACTTTCGAAGTTCTTCCTAAGAAAGAAGTTG
>CAJPKC010000022.1 GCA_905370255.1 Streptococcus oralis | reverse complement strand
CGATTGTTAAAAGAACTTACAAACCCAATATTCCACTCCTGGCAGGTCTGGAATTCACTTCTTATTTTGGAATTACCAGTTTTTGGATTTTATTTTTCATTCAGAATGGTCTCTCCTTGCTGCAAATCGGTCTATTAGAGAGTATCTTTCATGGGACAAGTCTCTTATGTGAAATCCCATCTGGTATGTTGGCCGATCGATTTAGCTACAAGACCAATCTCTATTTGGCTCGCTTGGCCAGTATTGTATCCTCTATCTTGATTTTGTTTGGTCAGGGGAATTTTTGGATCTATGCTCTTGCCATGATGGTCAGTGCTTGGTCCTATAATTTTGACTCGGGAACCAGCACCGCTTTCTTATATGATTCTGCGGTAGAAGCGGGTCAAAAGGACCGATATCTTCAGATTTCTAGCTTTTTGTCTGGTGTGGCAGAAGTCACCCGAACCCTAGGTACAGTTGTGGCAGGCTTCTTTATTCACGGAGCATTGGCTTGGACCTATCTAATTGCTATTGGATTATCATTTCTTTCTATCATTTTGATTTATTTTATGAAAGAACCAATGGCTAAGAGAGAAAAAAATGAAAGCTTAACCTTTAAAACGATTGTCCTGCAAGTTCGAAAAGAATGGCAGGAAAAACCAGTACTCTTTTATTGGATGATGACTTATCAGCTAGTCGGAACACTCATGTGCATGTTTTACTTTTACTATCAGCAGAAAATAAGTGACTTAGCAGGATGGCAGGTTTCACTGGTCATGCTGATTGGTAGTGGCTTAAATCTTATAGCAGTTTATGTAGCTAGTCAAATTGGTAAAAAATGGAATAGCAATCGAGTTTTTCCGACTCTTGTTGCACTAACGGGCTTGGCCTTGTTGTTGGTGTTTTCAGGAACCCCCTTTGCTTTTCTTCTTGTATATCTTTTAACCAATACACTTTATGCAGTTTATCAGCCTATCTATTTCAATGACTTACAAGGTTATTTACCTTCCAGTGTAAGAGCAACTATGCTTAGTATCAATTCCATGCTCTTTAGTCTTTCCATGATTGTCATTTTCCCATTGACAGGTTGGTTGATTGATCGTTGGGGTCTTGTAGCTGTCTTTTTAGTTCTAGGTCTTATCTTACTATTAACCTATCCTATCTTAAGAATTGGTCTAAATAGAATGGGCAAGCTATTAAATCAGGACTTAATAACTGAATAAAGCACGAAACCCTATTTGCCCAAAGAGCCTTCTTGTGATAAAATAACAAGAAGAAAAGGAGAAGAGCATGATTGATGTAGAAGAAATTCTAAGCAAGATGAATCCCAATCAAAAGATCAACTATGACCGTGTCATGCAAAAGATGGTTCAAGTTTGGGAAAAAAATGAAGAAAGACCAACTATTCTCATGCACGTCTGTTGTGCTCCCTGCAGTACCTACACTTTAGAGTACTTGACTAAGTATGCCGATGTGACCATTTATTTTGCTAATTCAAATATCCATCCCAAAGCTGAATATCATAAGCGTGCCTATGTGACTAAAAAGTTTGTCAGTGATTTTAATGAGAGAACTGGCAATAACGTCCAATACCTAGAAGCACCATACGAACCCAATGAATACCGTAAACTGGTTCGAGGTTTGGAAGAAGAACCTGAAGGTGGCGATCGTTGCAAGGTTTGTTTTGACTATCGTTTGGATAAGACAGCGCAGGTAGCCATGGACTTAGGATTTGACTACTTTGGCTCAGCCCTAACCATCAGTCCTCATAAAAATTCACAAACCATCAATAGTATCGGGATTGATGTGCAGAAAATCTACACCACTCACTATCTTCCCAGTGATTTTAAGAAAAATCAAGGTTATAAACGCTCTGTAGAAATGTGTGAAGAGTACGACATTTATCGCCAATGTTACTGTGGCTGTGTCTATGCAGCTCAAGCTCAAAATATTGACTTGGTACAGGTCAAGAAGGATGCAACAGCCTTTATGGTAGATAAGGATATTGAGAAAGATTATTCCCATATCAAGTTCACCGTTACAAAATTAGATATTTAAAGGAAAACCTGCCTTAAGGCAGGTTTTTTGCTAAAATGTACTGGGATAGAAATAGATGGATCAATCTTTTAAATTTTTAGTCCGTGTCTTGCGAGAATTCAATAAATCAGTTGAGACTTAAGATTTGTGGATAAAAATGAAGTTTAGGTTAAAAGTGTTTTTTGGAGTCTAGAAGACCAAAAATAGTTCAATACTGTGGTAAAATTATTCCTTTTTGCATTTATACAACTTATTTTACACTACCTTTATTCTTGTGATATAATGTCAAATTATAGAGTGGAGGTCATTCAGAATGATTGATAAGGTAATTGAACAATATAAAAATCATGATAATCTTGATATTCGAGTAGAATTGCATAAGAAGTATTCAAAAAATAAACTGGGATTTAATAATTGGATATTTTCTACCTACCAAATCACTGATGAAGTAAAGGTTCTAGAATTAGGATGTGGTACAGGAGAACTGTGGAAAAGTAATAGTGATTCTATAGATAAAATGAAGCAGTTGGTTGTTACAGATTTTTCTAAAGATATGGTAAAAACAACGAAATCTGTGATTGGAAATAGAGACAATGTCAACTATGAAATAATGGATATTCAAAAGATTTCTTTTGAGAATGAAACCTTTGATATTGTTATTGCTAATATGCTTCTACATCATGTGAATGATATTCCTAAAGCTCTTTCTGAGGTGAATAGAGTCTTAAAAACAGGAGGCATTTTTTACTGTGCTACATTTGGTGAAAATGGGGTTGTAGATTATTTGGCAAGTTTATTTAAAGATGAAGTTGATCAAGATTTAGAAAATAAAACGTTTACTTTACAAAATGGTAAAAGGTACCTGAGTAGGTATTTTAACTCTGTCGATACATTACTCTATGATGATGAGTTACAGGTAACTAGAATAGATGACCTAGTTAAATACATCCAATCGTTTAAAGGAATTTCAGAAATAGGTTCACTAGAAGAGGAAATAATACGTAAAAGATTGGAAAGTGAGTTTAATAATGGTATGTTGATCATTCCTAAAGAATATGGTATGTTTATCGCTCGAAAAGAAAGTTAAGGGAACGAAAGTGTGAAAAATTACGGAGAAGCTTTTCGATATTTTAGAAAATTAAACGGATATTCCTTGGAGTATGCTGCAGCTGATTCTATATCAAAATCTCAACTTTCTAGATTTGAAAGGGGAGAAAATGAAATTTCTCTTTCAACGTTTTTTGAATTATTATCAAATATCAATGTTTCGATAGAGAATTTTTGTAATTATCTAGAAGATTATAAAAGATCAGAGCTTGATAATTTTTTGGTTAATTTATCTCCAAATTTTTATAGTTTGAATACTAAAGGATTGGAGGAGATAAAAAATGAGCAACAAAAACTTTTTGAGAAGAGTGGGGAAAAAATTTATAGAATAAATACAATTATGGTTCAGGGATTATTAAATCAGATAGATTGTAATCATATAGTTAGTAGAGACGATCTAAATTTAGTATATGACTATTTATTCCAGAAGGAACGATGGGAGTCCTATGAGATAACGCTGATTGGTAATTTATATCATCTTTTTGAAATAGATTATATTTACAGGGTCGGAAAAGAAATACTAGAGCGTACACATTATTATGAAAAAATCGGCAAGAATAGAAATTTAGTTGTGTCAGCTTGTTTAAATTTTTGGTTCTGTTGCCTTGAAAATTCACACCTATCATATGCAGACTACTTTGAAATGAAATTAAGAAAATTATTAAAAGATGACACGAAAGTCTTTGAAAAATCTACCTTCAAGTTTGTAGAAGGATATAAAATATACCTGACAGAATCTAAAGAATCTGGAATTAAGCAAATGCAAAATGTCATTAAATATTTTGAGTTTATTGACTCTAAAAATATTGCTTTATATTTTCAAAGACGATTAAATCAGTTAGTAGTTTAAATAACATTTTCTTTGTTAAGTCATTTTTTCCAAAGATTTTTCTAAAGGATTGATGCTATGTAGAAAGAAAATACTAAATATTTTGATACGAAGGTGATTTGTATTTTTTATACCGATTATCTTCGTATTTTTTGTATTAAACGATAGAAGATTGTTCTTAACTTACAAGGAACAAAGAAATTAAAAAATATCAGTATATCTATTTGTTTTGTATATCACGTGAATTCTGCATAAATCTCTTTCTAGTAATGTGTTGCAACTCTACTATAGCGGTTTTATTCCTTTTTTGTGTTTACACAACATATTTTACACAACCAAAAAAACAAGGTCAGGATTTTGTTCCTGACCTTTGACAACTTTACCGATTCTTTAGTTCTACGTAGCGTTTGTACCAAATGTTGACATAGGCTTCTGAGAAGGGGCCTCGTTCATTGTTGATCCAGTCAACAAGAATCTTAACATGCTCTTTCAAAATATAGTCTAAATCATCAGGATAATTCATCTTACGCTTATGACGTTCATACTCTTCGACGTCCAAGAGGCGTTTCTCACCATCTGTAAAAACTTTAACATCTAAATCATAGTCGATGTATTTTAAAGCTTCTTCGTCTAGATAATAAGGGCTAGCCATGTTGCAGTAGTAGGAAATCCCATTATCACGAATCATGGCGATGATGTTAAACCAATATTTTTTGTGAAAGTAAACAATAGCCGGTTCTCGAGTCACCCAACGACGACCGTCACTTTCGGTAACAAGTGTGTGGTCGTTGACGCCGATAATAGCGTTCTCTGTTGTTTTTAGTACCATGGTGTCTCTCCAAGTACGGTGGAGACTCCCATCATGCTTATAACTTTGAATTGTAATAAAGTCGCCTTCTTTTGGAAGTTTCATAACTAACCAACTTTCTACAATTTATAAGTTTATCGTTTACTATTGTATCACATTTTTGTTTAAAGTTCTTAGTTTTTTCATGAAAAAATTAAAGATATTCTCTGAGAGCGCTGGCTATATCCGAAAAATCGTAGCCTTTTCTTGCTAAAACTTGTGTCAAACGTTGTTTCAGTTCGTATCCTTCATACTTTCGTGAATATTTCCGATATTGCTTATCCAACTCTTTAAAAATTAGTTCCTGAACAGTTTCTTCTTCGACTTGGCTATCTAGTTGGTCAAAGGCTGTTTTGGCTTCTGAGTATGAGAATCCTTTATTGGTTAGGCTTTGGATAATCTTATCTTGTAGAGCGCGGGCAGGTAATTTACCCTGATATTTTTTCAGTAGTTTTTCGGCTGTACGCTCTGCGACTTCCGTCATATCAAATTCTTGTAAGACGTCTTGGATAACAGCCTTAGCAACTCCTTTTTGAGAAATCTTTTGTATGAGCATGTAGCTTCCCTTGTCACCAGATAGCTGATTGGAATTGATGATAGCATAGGCATATTGACGGTCATTGATCCAGTTGTCATCCTTGAGGGCTTGGATGACTTGTGGTATGATTTTCTCATCAATCTCATGTTTAACTAAATAGTCTCTGACTTCTTTTTCAGTACGGGCCTTGAAGGATAAGTGGTAGAGGGCCAGATTTTTTCCGTAGGAAAATTGTGCAAAGGTCTGAATTTCTGCAAACTCTTGAGGACTAATTTCCTTATCCTTGGTCAACATAAAGCGAACAATGGTATCCTCTGTAATGTAGCAGGTTTGGTCGCTATCAAGTTCGAGCAGATAGAGTCTTTTTTTCTTTTCAAGTTTTGTGATTTTCATGTTTTTCCTTTTATCCAAATGCTTCAAAGGCAGCAACGAGTCGAAGTTTATTTATATCGACCTGTTCTCTCCCATAATAGTCAAGAAATAGTTCAGCGTATTTAGGGTCATGTAGGTTATAGTTGAGGGACCAAACTGCCCAAAAGAGATCGATATGTCGGTCACTGAAATCAGCCAAACCAAGGTCAATAAAGCAAGAGAAGTGGTCAACATCCTTTAGAATAAAATTCGGTAGACAGGCATCCCCGTGAATAAAGGCATCTGTCTTTAAAAGGTGCCCTTGTTCTTGGATGAGTTGGAAGGCCTCTTCGCGACTGTTAATCTGGAATTGGGGTAGGAGCGCCTTGGCATAGAACTCCCCTTTTTCATAGTTTTTAAAGGCTCTGTCTTTATAGGCCTGTAAATGATTTTCTGATGGAAAATTTTGCGGATAAAAGCTGTGAAGTTTTTTAAGAGCCTCGGCCATGGTTCGGCAGATTTTTTCTGGTTGGTCTAAAAAAGCGAGAGCATCATGACCAATAGCCTCTTTAGTCAGGAGGTAGTCTTTATCTGTAGATAGATAGTGGATGACTGGAGTTCCTATTCCCTCTTGTTCAAACCAACTCGCAATGCTAGCTTCTCGCTCTAATCTTCCCTTTTGATCTATTTTCAAATAGTAACCTGAATCAAGATAGAGAACCCTTGCGCCTGAATGAGAAGAGCTGTCAGAAAGAGTTGCTCCCTCTATATAAGTTCGTAATTGCTCAGGAAAATCCAATGGGGAAAAATGAGATATCTTTGTATTCATGGTTTTATTGTAACATATTCTTAACCATTGAGAAACTACGTGGTATAATAGACTTATGAGTCTTAAAGTCAAACAAAAAATTCCATTAAAAATCAAGCGCATGGGGATTAACGGGGAAGGTATCGGATTTTTCCAGAAAACCCTTGTTTTTGTTCCAGGCGCCCTCAAGGGTGAAGATATCTATTGTCAGGTGACTTCTATTAAGCGTAACTACGTTGAGGCTAAACTCCTTGAGGTCAATAAAAAATCTAAGTTTCGAGTGGTACCAGACTGCACCATTTATAATGAGTGTGGTGGCTGTCAAATCATGCATCGGCACTATGACAAGCAGCTGGAGTTCAAGACGGACCTTCTCCATCAAGCTCTGAAAAAGTTTGCTCCTGCTGGCTACGAAAACTTTGAAATCAGACCAACCATTGGCATGCAGGAGCCTAAGTATTATCGGGCTAAACTGCAATTTCAAACACGAAAGTTTAAAGGTCAAGTCAAGGCAGGTTTGTATGCTCAGAATTCCCATTATTTGGTCGAGTTAAAGGACTGTCTGGTTCAAGATAAGGAGACACAAGCTATTGCCAATCGCATTGCTGAGCTTTTGACCTATCATCAAATTCCGATTACGGATGAACGGAAAATCCTTGGAGTTCGGACCATCATGGTTCGTCGAGCACGGAAAACTGGGGAAGTCCAGATTATCATTGTGACCAATCGCCAATTGAATTTGACTCAATTTGTGAAAGATTTAGTCAAGGATTATCCTGAAGTAGTGACTGTCGCAGTCAATACCAATACTGCTAAAACTAGTGAGATTTATGGGGACAAGACTGAGATTATTTGGGGACAGGATAGTATTCGCGAGGGTGTATTAGACTATGAGTTTTCTCTTTCACCTCGAGCTTTTTACCAGCTCAATCCTGAACAGACAGAAATTCTCTATAGTGAAGCCGTTAAGGCCTTGGACGTGACTGAGGACGACCATCTGATCGATGCCTATTGTGGTGTTGGGACCATTGGTTTTGCTTTTGCAAAAAAAGTCAAAAGTTTGAGAGGGATGGATATTATTCCAGAAGCTATTGAGGATGCCAAAGAAAATGCTAAGCGCATGGGTTATACCAATACTCATTATGAAGCAGGGACTGCAGAAGAAGTTATCCCTCGTTGGTACAAGGAAGGCTATCGCGCCGATGCTTTGATAGTAGACCCGCCGCGTACTGGTTTAGATGATAAGCTCTTGGATACCATTGTCAAATACGCTCCTGAAAAGATGGTTTATGTATCCTGTAATGTGTCTACCTTGGCACGTGATTTAGTCCGTTTGCTGGAGGTCTATGACCTGCATTATATCCAGTCCGTTGATATGTTTCCACACACGGCTAGAACAGAAGCAGTGGTCAAATTAACGAGGCGTAAGTCAGCTTCCAAATAGAAAGAATAACTGGAAAGTTTTTGAAAAGAAGACTTTTAGTTACAGAGTAAGATTTGCAAGCTCCCTATATTTATGATAAAATAAGTAGAAAATAAAATGAAAAAAGAGGTATGTGAAATGTCACGTAAACCATTTATCGCTGGTAACTGGAAAATGAACAAAAACCCAGAAGAAGCAAAAGCATTCGTTGAAGCTGTAGCATCAAAACTTCCTTCATCAGACCTTGTTGAAGCAGGTATCGCAGCTCCTGCAGTTGACTTGACAACTGTTCTTGCTGCTGCTAAAGGTTCAAACCTTAAAGTTGCTGCTCAAAACTGCTACTTTGAAAATGCAGGTGCTTTCACAGGTGAAACTAGCCCACAAGTTTTGAAAGAAATCGGTACTGACTACGTTGTTATCGGTCACTCAGAACGTCGTGACTACTTCCACGAAACAGACGAAGACATCAACAAAAAAGCAAAAGCAATCTTTGCGAACGGTATGCTTCCAATCATCTGTTGTGGTGAAAGCCTTGAAACTTACGAAGCTGGTAAAGCAGCAGAATTCGTAGGTGCTCAAGTTTCAGCTGCTCTTGCTGGATTGACTGCAGAACAAGTAGCTTCAACAGTAATCGCATACGAACCAATCTGGGCTATCGGTACTGGTAAATCAGCTTCACAAGACGACGCACAAAAAATGTGTAAAGTTGTTCGTGACGTTGTAGCTGCTGACTTTGGTCAAGAAGTTGCTGACAAAGTACGTGTTCAATACGGTGGTTCAGTGAAACCTGAAAACGTTGCTGAATACATGGCTTGTCCAGACGTTGACGGAGCTCTTGTAGGTGGTGCATCACTTGATCCAGAAAGCTTCTTGGCATTGCTTGACTTTGTAAAATAAGCTTCAAATATCTGAGACAGACAGTTCCCTCCCTCGAGGTTAAGACTGCCTGTCTTCTTTTTAGTAAAAAGGCGTGCGTAAGCACGCTCTTTTCTGCATTTTGAATGAAAAAGAAAGGAGAATTATGCTTTATATTTGGTCTTATCTCAAACGTTATCTCAAGTGGTTAGTGTTAGACTTCTTCGGAGCTATTTTCTTTGTGATTGTCAATCTTGGGCTACCGACTGTTCTTGCTCGCATGATTGACCAGGGGATTAATCAAGGTAATGAAGAAAAGCTCTATTTTTGGGCTATCGTAATGTTGGTTATTATCGTCTTGGGGACATTTGGGCGGGTTGTTCTAGCTTATGCTGCTAGTAAACTGACCACCAATATGGTTAAGGACATGCGAAATGATGTTTATGCTAAATTACAAGAGTATTCTCATCACGAATATGAACAAATTGGTGTTTCTTCATTGGTGACTCGTATTACTAGTGATGCCTTTGTCCTTATGCAGTTTGCAGAGCAGACGCTTAAGTTGGGTGTCATCACTCCCATGATGATGCTGTCGAGTATTCTCATGATTTTCTTGACGAGTCCTTCACTAGCCTGGATTGTCGCTTTTTCCGTTCCTTTTCTAGCTGTAGTAGTCCTTTATGTGGCAGTGAAAACGCGCCCCTTATCTGAAAAACAACAGAAAACACTGGACAAGATTAACCAATATGTCCGTGAAAATTTGATGGGTTTGCGTGTTATTCGTGCCTTTGCTCGTGAAGACTTCCAAGAAAATCGTTTCGAAGAGAAAAATGCCATCTATGCGGATAATTCGAATCGTTTGTTCAAATTGACTGGTTTGACGGAGCCACTTTTTGTGCAAATCATTATTGCTATGATTGTAGCTATCGTTTGGTTTGCTTTGGATCCTCTCAAACAGGGAAGTTTGCAGATTGGGGATTTGGTGGCCTTTATCGAGTATAGTTTCCACGCTCTCTTGTCCTTCCTTTTCTTGTCAAACCTCTTTACCATGTATCCACGTACTGCTGTATCTAGTGAGCGTTTGAAGGAAATCATGGACATGCCCATTTCCATTGATCCAAATGAGGACGGAATTCAAGAAATAGAAACTCATGGATATCTAGAATTTGATAATGTGACATTTGCCTATCCTGGGGAAACAGAAAGCCCTGTCTTACATAACATTTCCTTTACTGCTAAACCGGGAGAAACCATTGCTTTTATC
>CAJPKC010000021.1 GCA_905370255.1 Streptococcus oralis | reverse complement strand
TCTTCAATATTTGTAATATTTTGTTTGTTGATTAAGACTGTAGAATTTGGATAGGTATATTGGTGATTGGGGTCAATGTACTCATAGCCTTCGTATTGATTTTTAACCAATATTCAATTCCTTTCGTTTGTTGATAACATAAGTTTTTAAATCAATCACATCTTGAACAGTAGGTTCATAATTTTCAATCATTGATGACCCAATAGCATACCAGACGGTATCGAAATCTGAAAAGTTATCAAAGGGAATCCCTAAAATTGTTAATTCTTCTTTATTTACATCAAGAGTCATGGCACACTTCCTTGTATAACGTTATCTTTATTATACCATAAAATCGGTATTTTTACCTAAAGGGATAGAGAACCTATCTGGGATGGTCGTATCTATTTTTATCATTTAAAAAACATACTTTTTTTTAATACTAAATTTTATAATATAATAGATACAATGACTTTTAAAACACTTCTTCCCTATCCATAGGTGGATAGGGTTTTTCGTTGTTCATTACACGTTCTAAACATTCAATACTAGATCTTAGGTGAAACATTTCATGTTTCCTATATTTTTCATCCTGTGAGTTTAATAGTTCGTTTAGGTGACGTCTAATATGCCAAATGGCTTTTCTAATATTTGCTTCTTTTAAATTATTCATGAATCCATTGTATAATAAAATATAATCCAATTTCTTTGATTAAGCTAATTTGCATGAAATATAAGCTATTTGGTTAATAATAAGCTTAGAAGTTTTTTGAAGGAATCTATTTAGCACAAAAAAACACCTATTCGGTAAAATAGGTGTGAATGATGTTATTTATATCCATATTGTTTTAGGGCGTTTTTATATGCTTCGCTACCTTTAAGATAGTAGTCGTGTTTAACTCCGCTAATATCAACCGAAAAGACACCATCTTTAAATGAATATTCTTCTGTTCGACTTGCAATATTTTGTCCAGTTAATTCGATCGTATTCTTTTTTTTGTTAATGATAAAACTATCGGCTTCTCCATGCTCTATGGAAGCATTATCTCCTTTAATAGTAAACGCCAACTCGTTTCTTTCACTTGAGATCCAATAATACTCACCATCTAAAGATTGGTGGTTGTTTTTTGAGCAAGCAATTAAAGTAATTATTGATAATGAAAGCAGTAATATACCTACTAATTTTCTCATAATCTTTGCCTCCTTCTATATTTTTAATTATACCAAAATAATATTACAAGAGTATGTCAGTGTCTGTTATAACGAAAAAATGAAGAAATGTCTATTATAACAGCAAATATTAAACTTTCGTCGATTGATTTTATTTAAGATTGAGACAAAGTATAGATCAATAGCACTATATAATTTAAATATTGATGGATTTGATCTTGATACAGTAGCATATCATTGTAAAATTCTGGCTAATGCAGGCCTCCTAGATAGTTATGAACCTACATATGGTGATGATAGAATTTATGCTTTTAGTGTAGAGTCATTAACTTGGGCGGGACATGATTTTCTAGATAAAATAAGAGAAAATACTTTGTGGAATAGGATAAAAGATAGATCAATTAAAAATGTATATGCTTTAACGATAAAATGAATATCCTGTTCCTTAAGACATTATTTATTTTAATAGAATCATCTAATCGAGAGCAAGAGAATAAGAAAGCAAAAGCGCTAGGACTGTATTCACAATTCTAGCGCTAAAGAATTTCAATTATAGTATAGAAGGTGAACCTCTTAGCCCTTTTAGGTGTTTTATGAATACATAGCCCACAACATAAGAGCTGTAATGAATAGATTCATAATTGAATGAACTATGATACTTATTTCTACTTTTCTCGTTTTGTAATAAATGATTGACAAAACTAACGCTGCTCCTAGTTGATTTACCCAGTCCCCTAATGATACAGGTAGATGAATAGCAGTAAATATAATCCCTGTAATAACCAAGCTGATTTTTAAATTTTTTGGAAAGATTACCTTGGTCAGAATTTTTCTGAATACTAGCTCTTCAGCAAGAGGAGCTAACAAAGCAGTTGTCATTAAGTCGATGGAAAGGTAGTAACCATTCGAATCATTGCTAAAATTCAAATAGGGGATGCCTTCAAGATAACCTGTAAAAGTGGAAAGAATGTGAAGAAGAAAAGTAGCTACAAAACCAAATACCAGCCATTTTTTTACAGAGGGGTCTGTCCATACTTCTTTCCAATTTAAATAACCTTGTTTCTCTGCATACCAATTGATTAAAAATATTAGAAGACCAATGCCAAAGATAATAAGAAAATTCTGGAATAGAGATAGAGGTAATTTTTTATCTAGATTATTTGCAACTGGAAAAAGTATCAACTGCCATAAAGCCGCTGAAATGGCAATTAGTGTTATGGACTCAATGATTCGTTTTAAAATAGATTTCAAAATAGTACTCCTTACATAAAATATTAGCCTATATTATAACATAAAAAACCATTATTTGAAAATTCAGTTATACAATTTGTCAAGTAGGGTTATTTAGGTACAAAGGAATTTATTAAATATAGTATTACGTCAAAATAACACTTTGCTTAATAAATAGTTGAAAAAAGACACTACATAACAAAGTGTCTCTTTCTTTTTATTGTTCGAATCAGTATTCTTATTTCAAAAAAGGTAGTGAAAAAGGTAGTGATTCGGTTGATTTATATTGCAATGTAGTGAAATTTAGAATTTCAAAAATCGCTTAAAATCAAGGTTTCTCACATCTATTGACGTGTAGTGAACCCCTATTTCACTTCATACTTTTGGGGTTGATGATTTGGTCACAATTGCCTAACCAAATCCCGATTCACTTTAATATTGCTGATCAGGCCGATAACTTCCAACCAAAACCCCTGGTTGTGTTTGGCCTTCCTATTCTCCTTCTCTTGGTGCATCTGTTTGTGATCTTTATGATCGGACGTGATCCTAAGAATCGCATGATGAATGAGAAAATGGTCAAAGTAAACCACTGGTTGACTCCAATCGTTTCTTTAAGTATCTCCTATCTCATCTATAGCAAGGCGCTAGGATCTACTACCAATCCATCAGTTTTTGTTTCGGTGTTGCTAGGGCTCATCTTTGTGGTCATGGGCAATTACATGCCTAAGTTGAAAGTGAATCACACGGTTGGAATCCGCCTACCTTGGCCCCTGCAGAGTGAAGATAACTGGCACAAAACCCATCGCTTTACAGGGAAGTTGTGGGTCCTCGGAGGTTTGATCCTTCTTCTTGAAGCAGGCCTTCAATTCGCGCTGTCTTATGTACTGGTGCTGGTCATCCTCACCATTGTCCTCATTCCGATCCTATATTCTTATCAATTAAGTCGGAAAAATCGTTAGTATAAAAAACAACCAGAGAAGAACTAGTTGGGAACTGTTTCTTATCCGGTTGTTTTTGCTTGTTCTCATAAGAATACGCTCTTATACCGATAGCAATTCAAAGTTAGTTCAATTCTTTATAATATAAAGAAGATTGCATGGTATAAAGCTCTTCATAGTATTTGTTGGTTTTCATTAAAGCATCATGTTTATCAAATCCTTCAATCCTTCCATTTCTTAATAACAAAATTTTATCTGCTTGTCGGACGCTTGATAATCGATGTGTAATGAAAAATACGGTTTTTCCTTCCGTTAATTTTAAGAATTTCTCAAATAATTCATATTCGGTTCGGGCATCGAGTGCAGCTGTAGGCTCATCTAGAATCAGTATAGGTGAATGAGAGAAGAAAGCTCTTGCCAGCGCAACTTTTTGCCATTGACCTCCTGAAAGGTCACGACTATGATCGAATTTTTTTCCAAGAATAGTATTTAGGTCTGATAGACTACTTTCAAACCCACTGTCCTCTAACGCCTTTAGGATTTGATCATCTGCATTGATCTCCTGTATATTCGAAATGCCCACGTTCTCTCTAAGGGTAAGATCGAATTTAGAAAAGTCCTGAAAAATAGCGGAGACATTTTCCCTAAATTTCTCTGGGTCAAAGTTGCTAATCGATATGTTATTGATCAATAATTCACCTTCTTCAATATTGTAAAATCGGGTAAGTAACTTAATCAATGTGGTTTTTCCTGCGCCGTTTTCTCCAACAATAGCAATCTTTTCTCCCTTATTGACGCTGAAGCTGATATGTTTTAAGGCATAGTTTTCATTAGTTGGATACTTAAATGATACGTCTACGAAATCTATTTTTTCAATACTTGATGGCACGGCAACTGTAGCACTCTTAGAGTCTGATGGCAGTGCAATAAACTTGAAAAATTTTTCCATATAAAGCAAGGTGTCGTACAGCAAACTAGAATCTTCAATCAATCTTGACATACTATTAATGGCATACACAATACTTGAAGAAAAAAGCATTATGGCTCCAATTCCCAATTGTCCTACTTTGATAGAATAGATGATATAGATAAAACTTCCTACACTCAATAGAGCAGTTAAAATCAAAAAAATGACAGAACTATTAAATTTTTTTAACCTTGTCTTTTGAATATTTCTTTTTATACTGGAGAAAGATTGAGTATACTTCTTCATAAAGAAATTGTAGAGGTTGTATAGTCTCACATCTTTGATCGCCTCTGACGATAGTAAAACCTGACTATAATATTCCAGTTTTCTTGATTCTTCACTGTTGGAAACAAGGACTTCAAAAGCTTGCTGTTGAAGGGAATAAGAAATCATCCCTTGTGGAACTAAAACCAGTAGCATGAGTAAGGCAATGACTGGATGAAATGATGCAAATATAACCAGCATTGAAATAAACAGTATTGCATTTGAAATAATACTAGTCCCAAAGACCAATAAATTCACAGGTCTCCAACTGGCTTCTGAACTTAATAATTGAATATCATTATAAAAATTATTGTCTTCAAAATAGTCAATCGTCTGAATTTCCTCAGACTTTTTCATAATATCACAGTTCAATGTATAGGTAAGATCATCTGTTAACTTGCCTTGAATCATTGTTGTTAATGGCGTAAATATATTATTTAAAAGAAAAGCAACACCCCATACTCCAAGCAATAAAAACAATAATTGTTGTGATAGGTTGTTCATTCTATTAATGAGTATATTCGCAATATACAATGATAACGAAGGCAATAATGCCTGGATCGGTATCGTGATAATCAAAATTAAAATATTGAATGGCGATGTTTTCCACAGATAGAGTATACTTTTAACATACAATACAAGGTAAGTTTTATATTCGCTAACTTTAACCATTTGTCCCCCCTCACTAATAAAACTCCAAGCTCAAAGAAAATAGAGCTTAAATGAACTTTTCTTTGGAATTAGTCTCGGCTACAGAATACCCCCAGTTGAAAGGCATTTTATATGTTTCATATAACCTGCGAATATCTGATTCAGAAATTTCATTCTGTTCTATCACGGAATAGCGAGATTTTATTTTTCCGTCCTTGTATTGAACAATACAGTACTGAAAAGCATCAAGTGTGAAGAGTGAAAATCTTTTACCACACTCATCGTACTCAAAAACTTCAATTGGAGAATCATAAGAATAATAAATATCTAAATCAGGCGCAAGTGCTTCGATTGTGATTGTGGTTGATTTAGATGTCCAACAACTGGTTCTATATTTATGATGTGCAGCAATTTTTACAAGATTCGATGGTTCATAGTGCACTTTTCCAAAATAAACAATTGTCAATCCTTTAACAGTCATTTCGATGCAAAGTTGACTATCGTTCCAAAGTCGGTAAATATTCTCATCTGAATCAGATACTTCTACTAGTGAGGAATTCGTTGATAAAATCGCATTTTTTCCTAAGATCATCCCTTCCTCTAACGGAATCTCCTTGTCATTAAAGCTGACAGTTGCACCTTTGCCAGAAATTGATCTAACAATGACTGCAAAACTCCCATCAGAAAAATCACCAATTTTTTTATAGCAAGACTCATGTTTTCCAATATCTCTCACCGAATGATATAAACCAAGTATTTTTGTCATAGTGTAGCTCCTTTTCAAAATATGTAAACCTTTTTAAACAAAATATAACATTTTTTATAATTAGCCAATTAAGTTTTAATTTTTCACTTACATAATATGCTTTTATAAAAAATTACATTTCTATTTTTAAAACTTTAGAAATTATTTCATTTAATTCTAAGCAAAAAACTATTGATACTATGTATCAAATTGTATGCGATATTTTCTATTTTATTAGATAGTAAAGTTCTAATACAAACAAATCGGGCCTCTAATTATCTCCTTTCAATTAATGGAATCCCCACCATCTCCAAATATCTAACAAGTTGAAGAGTGGGAGTGATGATACAAAAAATAAATAAATAGTGATTTTTTTCACGTTTTTCACCTCTTTCTTTAATATATATGATATACTAAACATATATCGAAATGTAAAAATGTCACATATATACACATAGTTAGAGGTGAAGCTGTTATGCGTTGGGATTACGGTACGATCTATAAAAAAATACGGAAATCAAAACATATTAGTCAAGAGGAAGTTTGCCAGAATTACACTTCAAGAGCGCACTTGTCGCGTATTGAATCGAACCAAGTGGTGCCTAGTTTTGAGTTGATGGAGCATCTTCTAAAGCAAGTTGGCCTAGATTTCGAAGAATTTCGATATATATGTCATTCTTACCACCATTCCGATAGAGAAGAAATTATCTTATTAGCAGAAGGGAACAATGCCTACCAATCAAATGATAAATTATTGGAACTGAAGAATAAGAGTGTAGCTTATTTAAATAAACATCCTAATGATATTCCTGTGTCAAATATACTAAAGAGAGTAGAGGTCATTCTTTGTTTGCGAGAATCTGGTCCAGATGAGAAGGTAAGAATGATGGCCATGGAAGCATGGAACGAAATTAAAAATCAGGATGCCTGGTATCATAGTGACCTTAAATTAATTGTCGTTATTTTATTTACACTTCCACTAGAAACAGTGATTTCTATCTGTGATGAAGTTATAGATAGGCTCAATGATTACTCTGATTATACAGAAATTCTTCCCACCAAGTATAAATTACTCTCAAATTTAGCTAGTATTTTTCTGTGGAATGGTTTGATGGAGAAGTGTACCAGTATCAGTTATCTATTGTTAGATACGGCCAAAAAAAGTAAGCGATATGATTTTCTAGGAAATGCTAAAGTGACACTAGGAATTTGTTTAACTGATAAAAAGTTGGTCGATGAAGGATTGCAATTACTCGAATTAACGGATGAACAAACACTATTGGAAGCATGTCAATCAGATGTGAAGCGCTTTTTCAAAAAATGAGTTTCTAAATGGATTCAGTCATAAAACAGTTTGAAGATACAATCAACATGTTATTCTGTGCATGCTCAATGGATATTGGGTAAGGGATAGAAATCTATACATTATCCCATTAGATCAGCTAGTTAAGCAATAGAAAGAATGATCATTTAATTTAATAAATAATAATTTTAAATTGCACCCAAAATGTTAGAATTCACCTAACATTTTGGTTTTTTTTATATGAAATACAATAATTTTTCAATTATCGAATAAAGAGATTTCCGTTCAGGAGACTTTGATAACATAGTTTGAACCACTAAATACTGGGGAAAATATTTTGAGTTCATTTATCTAAGTATAAAATGTGTATATAAGAGACAATTTGACATTTGCTTTTTTATTTTGTGTATTATTATTCTAGAAAGAAAAAATAGATTTCAATTTTAAAATCGTTCGTTATCTTTTTATTGTAGATAAATAGGTAATGAAGTAATGCTATAGAAAGGAAAAGTGATTCCATTGAGCTATATAATAAATATGATGGTTTTAAAAAGAAAAAACTTGATCTAGTTTAGAAAGGATAATGAAAAATGTTCAAATGTTCTAAAATATTAGGTACATTCACAACTGTACTAAGTTGCGTTTTATTAGCAGGTAATGTAGCCGCATCAACAAAAACCGAGTCTATTGCATCAGATACAGGTATTATTGATGGAGGAGTCGATTTAAATACTCAGCCAAATGAGGCACCAAAATATTCTGAACGAGCTCCAAGACCGCGACAAAAAGAATTGCCTATAAAATTTCAAACTCAAATTAATGACTATTATTGTGGACCTGCTTCAGCCTCTATGATTGTGACGTCTTTAGGACGGCCACGTTCACAACAACAAATGGCGACACTACTGGGTACTACCGCAAATGGGACAAACGCGGGGAATAATGTATCAAATGCATTAAATACCGTCATGAAAGGAAGTCGATATAAATTCAACTGGGTTTGGCATAAGTATTCAGATATAAATACAATAAAAGATCATATTACTCATGCTATTAGCTATGGAAACCCTGTCATGGTTAATACCATGGAAAGCCCTGGTGATTGCTACTTAGCAGGTCATAATATTGGTACAACACTTTATCATTATGGTATTGTTGCGGATTACTTTGATTATGGAAATACTGTGACATATGTTGATCCAGGATATGGAAGATATAATGGTTTTCGTATGAATCAGCGTGTTTCTATTAAAGATATGAGTTATGCTACGGGTGGTCGTGGATATGCTTGGTAGATTATAAGTCAGGAGGTATAGGCTGATGAAGAAAAAATATCTTGTCAAAAAAAAATTTTTAGGTTTTATCATCGTTGGTATTATCATTCTCTTATCAGCCTGCACTCTTGTAGGACCACAAAAAAAATCTCCTTCCGGTAGTACCAATGTGTCTAGGAAAATAGGATTCGAGGAAAGAAAGGCAGAAGATTTATTAAAAAATTCTATTTCTATCCCTTATCCAGATGGGAAAATCTTTACACCTACCGCGCTGTCAAATGATGGGATTGCTTATGGCGAGGCTGTTGACCAAGGACACGAAGATCAGAATTATCTTGCCAGTATGAATTTACATACCAAGGACTTTCAAAAGATAAAAGATGTTGAAAAGACATCTAATCTGACTCATGTGGCTGTTAGCTATGTAGATCATGATATTGTTGTTTTTGAAGAGTATGATCAACTCAATCAGACAGGGATTTACTATCTTTGGAAGATAAAAGACAAATCTTTAACGACACTGATCGATAGGAGACCTATTGGAACGGTTCCAGTTACTCAAGTAGCTCGATCCAACCAGAAACTCTTTATAAATTATGAAGTAGGCGATAACCTATATCAAATTGAAGAATTTGACCTTGAAACAGGGTCTCATCAGACGATTGAATCAGAAAATAGCGGTTTTCCAAATGTCTTTAAAGATTACTTGTATTATGTACAAATTGATAACACAGCTTTAACCACAAAAATTGTAGCCTACTCCTTAAGTGATGGGCAGAAAAAGGTTATAGATCAAACAAAGGATGATCAACGCTATTATGTCGATTTATTGACGAATGGGCACAATCTCCTTTACTTGGTTGCAAATAATAAGGATGCTTCATTTACCTTTGAAAATAAAAACCACAAGAAGATATTTTCTACTTCACAGGCAGAAACCTCCATATATCGCAATATTTATCTCACATATATGGGAGAAAGAAGAAGTGAAGAGCGCGTTAAATCTCAATATTATTTGTGGGATTTAAAGAATCGGATTCATTATTTATATGATCATGGCCCCATTTTACTATCGGATAAAGGGATTCTATGGGTTCAATTCAAAAAGAAAGATAGTGAGATTCCAAAAGGTGAAATCTATCGAAATGAAAACTCCGTAATGCGCTATCAAGAATGGTAGAAAGGAGAAAAATCATGAGAAAAGTTCATTTATTCCTTGTACTTCTGACTTTGCTTGGTTTATCTGGCTGTACAGAGACACCAAAAGAAAGCCAAACAAGTCCTTCCAGCTCTCGTAAGGTTACATCCTCCTCATCAACAACAGTTAGTGTAAAAACAAAGGAGCGTACAGAACCTAATCCTCCAATGCCAGCAGAGGTAGCAGAGCGATTAAAAATTAAGGAAGGCAATACGGAAGCCGGTGGTCAGGAAACATTGCCATCTTCAAAACAGGAACAAGCTTCATTGAAAGAGAATACGCAACCTTCTCAATCGGTCAAACAAGAAACATCGTCCAAAGAGAATCAAGGAATCCGAAAACTATTGCCTATTTCTTTAAAACTTCAAGAAGAATGGT
>CAJPKC010000020.1 GCA_905370255.1 Streptococcus oralis | reverse complement strand
CAACAGTTTACGGAATTGTCTTATTTTCTGTTCTACCTCAATTATTTTTGATTTATACCTCTTTCCTAAAAACATCAGGTATGGTATTTGTCAAAGGCTATTCTCTAAACAGTTACAAGATTGCCTTCAATCGCATGGGAGCTACTATTTTTAATACGATTCGCATTCCTTTGATTGCTTTGATTCTAGTTGTTTTATTTGCATCATTTATCTCCTACCTAGCTGTTAGAAAACGAAATTTGTTTACAAACTTAATTGATAGCCTTAGTATGGTACCTTATATCGTACCAGGAACAGTTCTCGGTATTGCCTTTATCTCTTCATTCAATACAGGTATCTTCGGAAGTGGCTTCCTTATGATTACAGGAACAGCCTTCATCTTGATTATGTCCCTATCTGTCAGAAGACTTCCTTATACTATTCGCTCTTCAGTTGCTAGTTTGCAACAAATTGCTCCTAGTATCGAAGAAGCTGCCGAAAGCGTGGGAAGTAGCCGTCTCAATACCTTTACTAAAATCACAACCCCAATGATGCTTTCAGGTATCATTTCAGGAGCAATCCTATCATGGGTAACAATGATTTCAGAACTTTCTACTTCGATTCTCTTATACAATGTTAAAACTAGAACAATGACCGTAGCTATCTACACTGAAGTACTTCGTGGAAATTATGGTGTGGCAGCAGCCCTATCTACTATCCTTACTGTCTTGACAGTTACTTCCTTGTTATTGTTTATGAAGATTTCTAAAAACAACAGTATTACGCTCTAGTTTTTCTCCTAAAGACAGCCAAATGACTTCTTGGCTGTTTTTTTATTCTCTCTTACTCAGTTTGCTCTTCATAAATAATATAGATGCAAGTTAGTGCTTTTTATGGTAGAATATAGGAAAGTGCTTTCTCAGAAGGAGGGGAAAATGAACAAACAAACCATCGCTGTTTTAGGGCCTGGTTCTTGGGGTACTGCTCTGTCACAAGTTTTAAATGACAATGGACACGAAGTACGTATCTGGGGAAATATTCCTGACCAAATTGACGAAATCAATACACAACATACTAACAAACGCTATTTTAAGGATACTGTATTAGACGAAAAAATTGTTGCCTATCATGATTTGGCAGAAGTCTTGAAGGGCGTTGACGCTGTCTTGTTCGTAGTTCCAACTAAGGTGACAAGATTGGTAGCTCAACAGGTAGCTGCTGTTCTTGAGCATAAAGTGGTTATTATGCATGCTTCAAAAGGTCTCGAGCCAAATAGTCACAAACGTCTTTCAACCATTCTTGAAGAAGAAATCCCTGAAGAGTTCCGTAGTGAAATTGTGGTTGTATCTGGTCCTAGTCACGCAGAAGAAACAATCGTCCGCGACATCACCTTGATTACTGCTGCTTCTAAAGATTTACAAACAGCTCAGTATGTTCAGACACTCTTTAGTAACCACTACTTCCGTCTTTATACCAATACAGATGTGATTGGAGTGGAAACGGCTGGTGCTCTTAAAAATATCATCGCTGTTGGTGCAGGTGCCCTTCATGGACTTGGCTTTGGGGATAATGCTAAGGCGGCGATTATCACGCGCGGGCTTGCGGAAATCACTCGTCTAGGAGTCAAGCTTGGAGCAAATCCACTGACTTATAGCGGACTTTCAGGTGTTGGGGATTTAATCGTTACTGGAACTTCTGTCCACTCACGTAACTGGCGTGCTGGAGATGCTCTTGGGCGTGGCGAAGCCTTGGCAGATATCGAAGCAAATATGGGAATGGTCATTGAAGGAATTTCAACAACCAAAGCTGCTTACGAATTGGCGCAAGAACTCGGAGTTTATATGCCTATCACCCAAGCCATCTACCAAGTTATTTATGAAAATGTTAATATTAAGGATGCCGTTTCTGAACTCATGAGCAATGAGTTCAAGGCAGAGAACGAGTGGTCTTAGTCACCGTTAGAAAGGAAGCTCATGAAGCAAAAAGTTAGAAAAGCCGTTATCCCTGCTGCAGGACTTGGAACTCGTTTCCTACCTGCTACTAAAGCTTTGGCCAAAGAAATGTTGCCAATCGTCGATAAACCAACCATCCAGTTCATCGTTGAAGAAGCTCTCAAGTCTGGAATTGAGGACATTCTTGTGGTAACAGGAAAGTCAAAACGTTCTATCGAAGACCATTTCGACTCAAACTTTGAACTAGAATACAACCTCAAGGAAAAAGGAAAAACCGACCTTTTGAAACTAGTTGACGAAACAACTGGTATGCGACTTCACTTCATCCGTCAAACACACCCACGTGGACTCGGAGATGCCGTTTTACAAGCCAAAGCATTCGTTGGGAATGAACCTTTTGTGGTGATGCTCGGAGATGACCTCATGGATATCACTGATGACAATGCTGTCCCATTGACCAAGCAACTTATGAATGATTACGAAGAGACTCACGCTTCTACTATCGCCGTAATGCCTGTACCACACGAAGAAGTCTCTGCCTATGGTGTTATCGCACCTCAAGGTGAAGGAAAAGATGGACTTTATAGCGTTGAAACCTTCGTTGAAAAACCAGCACCTGAGGACGCACCAAGTGATTTAGCCATCATCGGTCGTTACCTTCTCACACCTGAGATTTTCGGTATTCTTGAAAATCAAAAACCTGGTGCCGGAAATGAAATCCAGCTAACAGATGCTATCGATACACTCAACAAAACTCAACGTGTATTCGCCCGTGAATTTAAAGGTTCACGTTATGACGTTGGAGATAAGTTTGGATTTATGAAAACTTCCATCGAATATGCTCTCAAACACCCACAAGTTAAAGACCACTTGAAAGACTACTTGATTGATCTTGGAAAAGAACTTTCAGAAGAAAAATAAATCCTTAAAATCAGGTTGAATTTACCTGGTTTTTTTATTACCTAAATACCTCTAAACCTAGTCCAAGCCTAATTTCTTGTAATGAATGCTTTTATGGTATAATAATAAGGAGTGAGGAAAGAAATGAAGAATAAATTGTTAGAACTTAAAGAAAAAGGACTGGCTTTCCTTCAGTCCCTAAAAACAAAACTAAAAAATATACATCTAGGAAAAAAAGGTCCTAAAAATTCTAAAAAGAAAAAGCAAACCAAAACGAATATTTGGACTATCTTTGCCAATATCTTACTGGGAATCAAGGCAACCTTTAATACCCTATTCATCATCGCCTTTCTTGGTGGACTTTTAGGTACTGGGGTTGTTTTCGGTTATGCTGTATCTCTATTTGACAAGGTGACCGTTCCTCAAACAGAAGATTTGCTCAAGCAAGTGAATGATATTTCATCCATCTCTGAAATTCGCTATGCCGACGGTTCCATGATTGGCGCTATTGAGAGCGACCTCCTTCGGACATCTGTCGCATCAGATGCTATCTCAGACAATCTCAAACAAGCTATCGTTGCGACTGAGGATGAACATTTCGCAGAACACAATGGAGTCGTTCCTAAAGCGGTTATTCGTGCTAGTCTAGGAAACTTTATCGGACTTGGTTCTTCTAGTGGAGGTTCTACACTAACACAACAGCTCATCAAGCAACAAGTGGTTGGTGATGCTCCTACACTAGCTCGTAAAGCTACTGAAATCGTGGATGCCTTGGCCTTAGAGAGAGCAATGAGCAAGGATGAAATCTTGACAACCTATCTCAACGTCGCTCCATTTGGTCGTAACAATAAAGGGCAAAATATCGCAGGAGCTCAACAAGCAGCCAAGGGTATTTTCGGGGTTGACGCCAATCAGCTAACGATTCCTCAAGCAGCCTTCATAGCAGGATTGCCACAAAGTCCTATCTCCTACTCACCTTATGAATCTACTGGGGAAATGAAGAGCGAAGAGGACACGGAGCTAGGTATCAAACGTTCAAAAGATGTCCTTTACAATATGTATAGAACTGGAGTGCTCAGTCAGGAAGACTACGAAACCTATATAGCATATGACATTAAGCAAGACTTCTTGCCAGCAGAAAGTGTAAACCTAACAGCTAAGGGTTATCTTTACTTCACTGCACTTGATGAAGCGACTAATGTCATGTATGATTATCTGGTCAAAAAAGATAACGTTTCCGAACAAGAGCTTAAGAATGAATCTATTCAGAAATCTTATCGTGAATTAGCTGAAAAAGAAATTCAAAATGGTGGTTACCGTATCACTACTACAATCGATAAAACGATTCATAATGCAATGCAAAATGCAGTGGCAAACTATAGCTACCTTCTAAATGATAGTAGTGGTCAACCTGAAGTCGGAAATGTCTTAATGGATAATAAAACAGGAGCCATCATAGGATTTGTAGGAGGACGAGATTACCAAAGCAATCAAAATAATCACGCCTTTGACACAAAACGATCTCCGGCTTCGACTACCAAACCTATCTTAGCCTATGGTATTGCTATTGACCAAGGCTTGATGGGAAGTGCTAGCATCCTATCAAACTATCCAACGAACTTTGCCAACGGAACTCCGATCATGCACGTCAACAGTCCGGGAACAGCTATGATAAACCTAAAGGAAGCTCTCAATTATTCCTGGAATATCCCGGCCTACTGGACTTATCGTATGCTTCGTGAAACAGGAGTTGATGTCCGCTCCTATATGGAAAAAATGGGGTATGAAATCCCAGAATACGGTATTGAAAGTCTTCCTATGGGAGGAGGAATTGAAGTTACTGTAGCTCAACATACAAACGGATACCAAACCTTGGCCAACAATGGTGTTTACCATAAAAAATACATGATTTCAAAAATTGAAAAAAGTAGTGGAGAAGTTATCTATGAACATAAAGACGAACCTGTTCAAGTCTACTCAAAAGCTACTGCAACCATTATGCAAAGTCTACTAAGAGATGTACTTTCATCCCGGATAACTACAAGTTTCCAAAGCGATCTTTATAGCATAAATTCCAGTCTAGCAGGTGCTGATTGGATTGGGAAAACTGGTACAACCAACGAGGAGGGCGATATGTGGCTCATGCTTTCAACGCCTCGATTGACTCTTGGTGGTTGGATTGGTCATGATGATAACAGTCCGTTAGCCAAAGGCGCATATTATCGTAATGCTAAGTATATGGCCCACCTCGTAAACGCTATTCAACAAGCTTCTCCTTCTGCTTGGGGAACTGAGCGTTTCAGCCTTGATTCAAGTGTAACTTCTTCGCAAGTCCTTAAGTCGACTGGACAGAAGCCTGGTAAGGTCACTATCAACGGCAAAGAGATTGACGTTACTGGAGAAATGGTAACAAGTTACTGGGCTAATCAAGCTGGTGCTCCGACTACTACCTACCGATTTGCTATTGGTGGAAGTGACTCTGATTACCAAAAAGCTTGGAATACGATTGTTGGAAATTTAATAAAACAAGACAACAAAGATAAAGACAAGGACAAGGATAAAGACAAAGACAAGGATAAGGATAAGGATAAAGATAAAGATAATAACAGCTCTTCTTCGAATAGGTCCCAACGCTAACATACCTATTATCAAGAGTATGTCACCTAACTCGACTTTTATATGAATCACTATCAAAAAAATATTTTCAAGGGAACCATATATTCCCTCCTTTCCGGATTAATATGGGGTATTTGTGGCATTTTAGGAGAATTCTTCTTTACGCATTATCCAGTCTCCTCTGGGTGGATCACTTCTATGCGACTAAGTCTTGCAGGTGGTTTCGTACTCATCTTGTCCGGCTTTAAGTTCCGTTCCCACTTATTCGACCTTTGGAGAAACCGCAACAACTATCTGCCTTTTCTGGCTTATGCTATCTTAGGAATTTTCTCCGTTCAGTATTTCTTCTATCTCTGTGTAGAATACTCTAATGCAACAACGGCAACTATCCTCCAATTTATCAGTCCTGTTTTCATTCTCATATACAACCGTATTATCTACAAGAAAAAAGCTTCTAAAAAAGCAATTTTCTATGTTCTGACAGCAATGCTTGGAGTCTTTCTGATGGCTACTAAAGGCGATCTGTCTAAACTATCCATCACTCCCCTCGCATTGCTGACAGGACTTCTCAGTGCTCTGGGAGTTATGTTTAATGTTATCTTGCCCCAACCATTTGCTCGAAAATACGGTTTTGTCCCAACTGTTGGCTGGGGAATGATGCTAGCTGGACTCTTTAGTAATTTTCTCTACCCCGTATATAAAATTAGTTTTCAACTGGATTGGGTGAGCATCTTGATTTGTTTGACCATTGCCTTTTTGGGAACAGCTTTTGCCTTTTTCCTATCCATGAAGGCTGTCTCTCTGGTATCCCCATTGGTGGTATCGGTCGTCAGTGCTAGCGAACCTCTATCCTCTGCTATTCTAAGCGTTCTATTTCTAGGTCTGGTCTTGGATGGCTACTTGCTATTAGCTATGATTTTGATTATTATTCCCATGATCTTCTTATCCATCGAAGAATCAAAGGACAAACTGAAAGAATCTTCTTTTAACACTTAAGGCTTCAATTTTGAAGCCTTTTTTGGTAGAATAGTAAGCATTACAAAGAGTGAGGAGACATCTATGACTGCTACAAAAATGAATGCACAAGAAATTATCCAATTTATCGCAAATGCTGAGAAAAAGACAAGTGTAAAAGTGACCTTTGAGGGGCAACTTGCCGGAGCTATCCCTGTCTCTGTTATCAAGCTTGGGAATGTTCTCTTTGGAGACTGGAAAGATATCGCTCCACTTCTTGATGGACTAACAGAAAACAAGGACTATGTTGTTGAACAAGACGCTCGCAACTCTGCTGTACCTCTCCTTGATAAACGTGATATCAATGCTCGTATCGAGCCAGGCGCTATCATCCGTGACCAGGTTGAGATTGGCGACAACGCTGTTATCATGATGGGAGCTGTTATCAATATCGGTGCAGAAATCGGAGCTGGTACTATGATTGATATGGGAGCTATTTTAGGTGGACGTGCTATTGTCGGTAAAAATAGTCACGTGGGTGCGGGAGCTGTTCTTGCAGGTGTTATCGAACCAGCTAGTGCAGAGCCTGTCCGTGTCGGTGATAATGTACTCATCGGTGCTAACGCTGTGGTTATCGAAGGTGTTCAAATCGGTAGCGGTTCTGTTGTTGCTGCAGGTGCCATCGTCACTCAAGATGTTCCAGAAAATGTTGTGGTGGCAGGTGTTCCAGCTCGTGTTATCAAAGAAATCGATAGCCAAACCCAACAAAAAACAGCGCTAGAAGATGCGCTTCGTACCTTGTAATTAGTAACAGAGGCGGAAACTTTTCCAGCCTCTTTATCGTATCAATAGAAGGAAATTAGATATGTTAGATTTGATTCAAACTCGACGCGATCTTCACCAAATTCCTGAGATCGGTTTAGAAGAAGTCAAGACTCAAGCTTATTTGCTCAATGTCATTGAGAAATTAACAGCTGGTAAGGATTTTGTTCAGATTCGTACTTGGCGAACCGGTATTTTAGTATACTTACAAGGAAGTCAGCCAGAACGTACCATTGGTTGGCGGACAGATATTGATGGACTCCCAATCGTTGAACAAACAGGCCTTCCTTTTGCCTCTCAACACCCAGACCGCATGCATGCTTGTGGGCACGACTTTCACATGACCATTGCCCTAGGAAGTCTCGAACGTGCTCTAGAAAACCAACCTAAAAACAATCTCCTCTTTCTCTTCCAACCTGCCGAGGAAAATGAAGCAGGTGGCATGCTCATGTATGAAGACGGGGCCTTTGGCGACTGGTTGCCTGACCAATTCTATGGGCTTCATGTTCGTCCAGACCTAAAAGTTGGACAGATTGCGACCAATACCCATACACTCTTTGCAGGAACTTGCGAAGTCAAGATTCGTTTCAAGGGTAAAGGTGGTCACGCTGCCTTTCCACATGAAGCAAACGATGCTCTGGTTGCAGCTAGCTATTTTGTGACCCAAGTCCAGTCAGTCGTCAGCCGTAATGTCGATCCTATCGAGGGAGCTGTTGTCACTTTCGGTGTTTTTCAAGCTGGTACAACCAATAATGTCATAGCTGATACAGCTTTCTTGCATGGAACCATTCGAGCTCTCACACATAGCATGAGTCTATTGGTACAAAAACGTGTCAAAGCCATCGCTGAAGGTGTCGCAGCTGCTTTTGATATGGATGTGGAAGTTGAACTCAAGCAGGGAGGTTACCTACCTGTCGAAAACAACCCTAAATTAGCCCAGGAATTGATGACCTTCTTTGATGAAAAAGAGGGCATTGAACTAATCGACATCGAACCTGCCATGACAGGAGAAGACTTTGGTTATCTTCTCTCCAAGGTTCCTGGTGTCATGTTCTGGCTTGGAATTGATAGTCCCTATGCTCTTCACCATCCAAAGATGAGTCCTAAGGAAGAAGCTCTGGCTGTCGGTGTTGAGGCTGTATCAAGCTTTTTAGCCAAGAAAGCTGCGGAGTAAACAATGAAAAAAGCCTTACGCAAGCAGGTCTTGCAAGAACTCAAATCTCTATCAGCCGAAGAAAAGGAAGTCATGGACGCTTGGTTGACTGAGCAACTACTTCTACATCCCTTCTACAAGGAAGCAAAAACCATCGCCACTTACCTGTCTTTTCCTCATGAATTTCAGACAGCTAGACTCATTGAACAAGCTCAAAAAGATGGGAAGACACTCCTCATTCCCAAAACCTATCCACATGGGAAAATGGACTTTGTTCTATATGAACCAGAGAAACTCGAAAGAAATTCTTTTGGACTTCTTGAACCTCAAGGAGACTTCACAATCCTTGAACCCTCTCAGATTGACCTAATTCATGTTCCTGGTTTGGCTTTCAATCCTTCAAAATATAGGGTTGGTTACGGTGGTGGCTACTACGACCGCTACTTGGAGCATTTCCCAGGTCATACTATTAGTACGATTTATCCATGTCAGATTCAGAATTTTCAACCTGAGCAATACGATATTCCTGTTAAGGAGGTACTCATCTATGAAAGAAATTTTTGATCGTCGTTATCCTGTCACGAGCTTCTTTCTACTCGTGACAACCCTGGTTTTCATACTCATGTTTCTAACCAGTGGTTTCAACTATACCAGCGCAGCCACCTTGTATAAATTCGGAGCTGTGTATCCCCCTGCTATCAAGGCCATGCCTGAACAAATCTGGCGCTTATTCTCCGCAACCTTTGTCCACATTGGCTTGCAGCACTTTTTAGTCAATATGCTATCCCTCTACTTTTTGGGACGTCAGATGGAGCAAATCTTTGGCTCCAAACAGTTTTTCTTTATCTACCTTCTATCAGGTATGATGGGAAATCTCTTTGTCCTAGTTTTTAGTCCCAATGCTATTACTGCAGGTGCTTCAACTGCCCTCTACGGTATGTTTGCCTCAATTGTTGTTCTCCGATATGCTTCACGCAATCCCTATCTCCAACAGCTTGGTCAATCCTACCTCTCCCTCTTAGTCATCAACCTAGTGGGTAGTATTTTAATGCCTGGTATCAGCCTTGCTGGGCATGTCGGGGGTGCTGTCGGCGGTGCATTACTAGCTATCGTCTTCCCAGTTCGAGGAGAACGAAAGATTTACAGCCCAGGCCAACGTGGTCTAGCAACCCTAGCCTTTATTGCTTTATCAGCTCTACTACTTTTTATCGGACTATTCTAAGAACAAGAAAAACCATTGGAAGTTCTCAAATTGAGAAGTTTCAATGGTTTTTTGAATCTATTTGAAAAGTAGCTTAAAATCCATTATTGTCACTGAGTTCTTTGAACCAGTGGCCTGATTTTTTCAAGCGGCGTTCTTGTGTTTCTAAGTCAAGCTCGACCAAACCATAGCGGTTTTTATAGCTGTTGAGCCATGACCAGCAATCGATAAAGGTCCAGATCAAGTAGCCTTTACAGTTAGCACCGTCTTCAATGGCGCGATGAAGTTCAGCCAGATGCCCTTTGACAAAGTCGATACGATAGTCGTCCTGAATCATGCCATTCTCACGGAATTTATCCTCACCTTCAACACCCATACCATTCTCTGTCAACATCCACTCGATATTGCCATAATTTTCCTTGATATTTTGGGCAATGTCATAAATCCCTTGCTCATAAATCTCCCAACCACGGTGAGGATTGATTTTACGGCCCGGCATGATATAAGGCTCGTAAAAATGTTCTGGCAAGAGTGGACTG
>CAJPKC010000019.1 GCA_905370255.1 Streptococcus oralis | reverse complement strand
ACTTGTCTAGTCTTTTTCTTTTTCAAATAAATACCATAAACACTGTAAAAAATATAAACTTCCAGCTACAATCTGATATAATAGTAAGAGAACTCGATTTAAGGAGAATTATATGTCGGTTTCAGTAAAAGAAGTAATTGAGAAGCTTAGATTGGACATTGTCTATGGGGAGCCTGAATTACTTGAAAAGGAAATTAATACTGCAGATATAACGCGACCTGGTCTTGAAATGACAGGCTATTTTGATTACTATACTCCAGAGCGTATTCAATTGTTGGGGATGAAGGAATGGTCTTACCTAGTCTCTATGCCTTCTCAAAATCGTTACGATGTCTTGAAAAAAATGTTTCAACCAGAGACACCTGCGGTCATTGTTGCCCGTGGTTTGGTGGTTCCAGAGGAAATGTTGAAGGCTGCTAGAGAATGTAAAATTGCGATTTTAACTAGTCGTACAGCAACCAGTCGTTTGTCTGGAGAACTATCTAGCTATCTTGATTCACGTTTAGCGGAACGTACAAGTGTACATGGGGTCCTAATGGATATCTATGGTATGGGTGTTTTGATTCAAGGTGATAGTGGAATCGGTAAGAGTGAGACAGGTTTAGAACTAGTTAAACGTGGTCACCGTTTGGTAGCAGACGATCGGGTAGATATCTATTCTAAGGATGAAATGACTCTCTGGGGTGAACCTGCTGAAATCTTGAAACATCTGATCGAAATTCGTGGAGTAGGGATCATCGATGTCATGAGTCTATACGGTGCCAGTGCAGTTAAGGATTCTTCACAAGTTCAGCTAGCTGTTTATTTGGAAAATTATGATACGCATAAGACCTTTGACCGTCTAGGAAACAATGCCGAAGAACTCGAAGTTTCTGGTGTAACGATTCCGCGTATCCGCATCCCAGTAAAAACAGGACGCAATATCTCCGTTGTTATTGAGGCAGCTGCCATGAATTATCGTGCTAAGGAAATGGGCTTTGATGCGACGCGTCTGTTTGAAGAAAGATTGACGAAATTAATTGAAAAGAACGAGGTGCAAAATGATTGATCCAGTTGCTTTTCAAATAGGTCCATTTGCCATTAGATGGTATGCACTTTGTATCGTTTCAGGCCTTATCTTAGCGGTATATTTGGCAAGTAAAGAAGCTCCTAAAAAGAAAATCTTATCAGAAGATATTCTGGACTTTATCTTAGTGGCTTTCCCTTTGTCAATCATCGGCGCGAGACTTTACTATGTTATTTTTAAATTTGACTATTATAGCCAACATTTAGGGGAGATATTTGCTGTCTGGAATGGTGGTCTTGCGATTTACGGCGGTCTAATTACCGGAGCGATTGTACTTTATATTTTCGCAGACCGTAAATTAATCAATACCTGGGATTTCTTAGATATTGCAGCTCCGAGCGTTATGATTGCGCAGAGTCTAGGACGTTGGGGGAACTTCTTTAACCAAGAAGCTTACGGAGCAGTTGTAGAAAACCTTGATTATTTACCTGGTTTTATTAAGAATCAGATGTATATTGATGGTTCTTATCGTCAACCAACCTTCTTATACGAATCTATCTGGAACCTGATTGGTTTTAGTTTAATTGTTAGTTTTAGACGCCGATTAAATGGCATTCGTCGTGGTCATATCACAGCCTTTTATTTAATTTGGTATGGTTTTGGACGTATGATTATTGAGGGCATGCGTACAGATAGTCTCATGTTCTTTGGACTTCGAGTATCTCAGTGGTTGTCTGTTCTATTAATTGGACTTGGTATTTATATTATCGTTTATCAAAATCGGAAAAAAGCACCATTTTATAATGTAAAAAAGGAGAATTAAAATGTTAGAAGTTGCTTATATTTTTGTGGCTATTGCCTTGATTGTATTTATTGTTTATTTGATTATTACCCTTCAAAAAGTTGGACGTGTAATTGATGAAACAGAAAATACTGTTAAAACGCTAACTTCAGATGTAAATGTTACTCTACATCACACAAACGAACTTCTTGCCAAGGTCAATGTTCTTGCTGATGATATCAATATCAAAGTTGCAACCATTGATCCACTCTTTACAGCAGTTGCAGACCTTTCTGTTTCTGTCTCTGACTTAAATGAGCAGGCTCGTGTCTTGAGTAAAAAAGCATCATCTGCAGGTTCAAAAACATTAAAGACTAGTGCAGGCTTATCTGCCGTTCGTATTGCAAGTAAATTTTTTAAAAAATAAAAAGGAGATAACTCATGGGTAAATTATCATCAATCCTTTTAGGAACTGTTTCAGGTGTGGCTGTTGCCTTGTTTCTAACAAGTGAAAAAGGAAAACGCGTTACTAGTCAGGCACAAGACTTTATTGAAGATCTGAGAGAAGATCCAGAATATGCTAAGGAACAAGCAATCGAAAAATTGACAGAAGTCAAAGAACAAACCAGAGATTTTGTTCTAAAGACAAAAGAACAAGTAGAATCAGGCGAAATTACCTTGGATTCAGTTCTTGAGAAATCTAAATCTTTAGCTCAACAAGCTACTGAAGCTTCAAAAGAGACCTTGAACAATCTCAAGGAACAATTGGAAGAAAAAGTAGTTGTTGAAGACCCAGAAGAAGGTCAAGAAATCATCATCGAAATCAAAGAAGATTAAAATAGAAATCACCATTTTTGATTCCCTTAGAGTCGGAGATGGTGATTTTTTTCTTGAGGGAAGTCTTTGTGGTATAATAAATACTATGCAGAAGAAACCAACATCAGCTTATGTGCACATTCCATTTTGCACACAAATTTGTTATTATTGTGACTTTTCTAAGGTCTTTATTAAAAATCAACCAGTAGACAGCTATCTAGAACATCTACTGCAAGAATTTCATTCTTATGACATTCAGAAGTTACGTACTCTCTATATTGGGGGAGGAACACCGACAGCCTTGTCTGCGCCACAGTTAGAGGTGCTTCTGGATGGATTGACTAAAAACTTAGATTTGTCAGTCTTAGAAGAATTAACCATTGAGGCTAATCCTGGTGATTTGGATGAGGATAAGATTGCAGTTTTGAAAAATTCAGCAGTCAACCGTGTTTCATTGGGTGTCCAAACCTTTGATGACAAAATGCTGAAAAAAATTGGTCGTAGTCATTTGGAGAGAGATATCTATGAAAATATAGATCGTCTCAAGTTAGCAGGATTTGATAATATTTCAATTGACTTGATCTACGCTCTTCCTGGTCAGACTATGGACCAGGTCAAGGACAATGTTGCCAAGGCCATCGCTCTTGATATTCCTCATATGAGCCTTTATAGTTTGATTCTAGAAAACCATACGGTCTTTATGAATCGTATGAGACGAGGGAAATTACCTCTTCCTAAGGAAGAATTAGAAGCTGAGATGTTTGAGTATATCATTGCAGAGCTAGAAAGAGCTGGATTTGAGCATTATGAGATTTCTAACTTTTCTAAACCAGGATTTGAAAGTCGTCACAATCTTATGTACTGGGATAATGCTGAGTATTATGGTATTGGTGCAGGTGCATCTGGCTATGTAGATGGTGTTCGCTATAAAAACCATGGGCCTATCCGCCATTATCTAAAGGCAGTAGAGGAAGGCAATGCTCGCATCAATGAGGAACACCTGAGTCTAAGGGAACAAATGGAAGAAGAGATGTTTCTTGGACTTCGCAAGAAGACAGGAGTTTCAAAAGCAAGATTTGAAGAAAAATTTGGCACATCTTTTGAAAATTTATATGGTCAAGTTGTAAGAGATTTATGTCATCAAGGTCTTTTACAAGTAGAAGGTCAACAAATACGAATGACAAAAAAAGGTCTCTTTTTAGGAGATACAGTAGCAGAACGATTTATATTGGAGTAGAATTATGGGCTTAACTTATCAAATGAAGATGAAAATTCCTTTTGATATGGCTGATATGAATGGCCATATCAAGCTACCAGATGTTATCTTGTTGTCCCTGCAAGTATCAGGAATGCAATCAATTAATCTAGGAGTGAGTGACAAGGATGTTTTAGAACAGTATAATCTAGTCTGGATTATCACTGATTATGATATCGATGTTGTACGTTTACCTCAATTTGCTGAGGAAATCACAATTGAAACGGAAGCCTTGACTTACAATCGTCTATTTTGCTACCGCCGTTTTACTATTTATGATGAAGATGGTCAAGAAATCATTCGCATGGTAGCTACCTTTGTCCTTATGGATCGTGATAGTCGGAAGGTTCATCCTGTAGAACCTGAAATAGTCGCACCTTATCAATCTGAGTTTTCTAAGAAACTGATCCGTGGACCAAAATACGCTGAGTTGGAAGAAGCGATTAGCAAGGACTATCATGTCCGTTTTTACGACTTAGATATGAATGGCCACGTCAATAACAGCAAATATCTGGACTGGGTTTTTGAAGTTATGGGGGCAGATTTCCTAACCAATCATATTCCTAAAAAAATCAACCTCAAGTATGTCAAGGAAGTTCGACCAGGTGGTATGATTACTTCTAGTTACGAATTGAATCAACTAGAAAGCAATCACCAAGTCACAAGTGATGGCGACATCAATGCTCAGGCAAAGATAACTTGGCAAGAAATTAAAAAAGATTAGAAGGAAATATATGACTTATAAAGGTTATTTAATTGATTTAGACGGAACAATATACAAGGGTAAAGATAGAATCCCAGCGGGAGAAGCTTTTGTACATGAGCTGCAGAAAAAGGAAATTCCTTATCTTTTTGTAACAAACAACACTACTCGTACACCTGAAAGTGTTCAAGAGATGTTGGCAAATCAGTTTAATATTGACACGCCTGTATCGACAATCTATACTGCAACCTTAGCGACCATTGATTACATGAATGACCTGGGACTTGAAAAGACAGTTTATGTGATTGGAGAAGCAGGGCTCAAGGAAGCCATTCAAGCAGCTGGTTATGTTGAAGATAAAGAAAATCCAGCCTATGTGGTTGTAGGTTTGGACTGGCAAGTTGACTATGAAAAATTTGCTACTGCAACCCTAGCTATCCATAAAGGTGCTCATTTTATCGGCACCAACCCAGATTTAAATATTCCAACAGAACGTGGACTTTTACCTGGTGCTGGTTCACTGATTACTCTTCTTGAAGCAGCAACTCGCGTAAAACCAGTTTATATTGGAAAACCAAATGCGATTATTATGGATAAGGCTGTTGAACACCTAGGACTTGAACGCCAAGAAATTGTCATGGTGGGGGATAATTATCTTACTGATATTCGAGCTGGTATTGACAATGGTATTCCAAGTCTTTTGGTGACGACAGGATTTACAAAACCTGAAGAAGTAGCGGATTTACCAATCGCCCCAACCCATGTCCTCTCAAGTCTAGCGGAGTGGAATTTCGATGAAAACTAAATTTACTTTTGTAGGAAGTCTTCTCTTTCTCCTCTCGCTTGCTATTTTATTGACCATCTACCTGTCTTGGTTGATTTACCCTCTGGAGATTTCTTGGTTAAATCTGACAAGTCGTGTTCATGTCCAACCTCAGACCATCCAACATAACTTTAATGTTTTGATGGATTATTTGACCAATCCATTGAGTCAAGTATTAGCAATGCCAGATTTTCCTTCGTCTGCCTCTGGAATTCACCACTTTGTCGTTGTAAAGGGACTCTTTCACCTAGCGCAAGGAGTAGCAATCGTAACTCTACCGATTTTCTATCTTTTTTGGAAGCAAGTCATTCAGAAAGGTTTTCTGTCTCTATATCGCAGAGGTCTCTTGATTATGCTGTCTTTACCTTTGGTTCTTGGTTTAGTTGGTGTCTTCATTGGTTTTGAACAATTCTTTACCTTGTTTCATCAGATTCTATTTGTAGGTGATGATACCTGGCTTTTTGATCCCGCTAAAGATCCAGTCATTCTTATTCTACCAGAGGATTTTTTCCTGCATGCCTTTCTCCTATTTTTCTGCTTGTATGAACTGCTTTTTGGCTTTATATATCTACTAAGTTGGAAAAAATTACCAAAAATAACATAAATGCATAAAAATGTTTTAAAAATTGTACGAAAAACCTATTTTTCTTTAAAAAGTAGGTTTTTTTACGGAAATAACTAGTCAAGCGCTTTATTTTTTTGTATAATAGAGTTAGAAAAGTATGCAAAGAAGAGAATAGCATGATTACACTATTTTTATCACCGAGTTGTACATCATGTCGTAAGGCAAAGGCCTGGCTTGATAATCATAAAGTGCCTTTCCAAGAGCACAACATTATGACCAGTCCTTTATCAAGAAAAGAATTACAACACATTCTTTCCTTGACCGAAAACGGTACCGATGACATCATTTCAACTCGTTCAAAAATTTTCCAAAAGTTAAATATCGATGTGGAAAGTATCTCGGTGACAGAGTTGCTTAATTTAATTGAGCAATATCCTAGTCTTTTGCGTCGTCCAATCATCATTGATGATAAACGTATGCAGATTGGCTTTAATGAAGATGAGATTCGTGCATTTCTTCCTCGTAGTTATCGTAAGCAAGAATTGAAAGAAGCTACATTAAGAGCTGGTATTAATTAGATGAATAAACAGTATAGTTACCCACTAGATTTGTCGTGGAGCACTGAAGAACTTGCTTCAGTGCTTTCTTTTTTTAATGATGTTGAAGCTGCCTATGAAACACAGGTAGATGCTAAGAAACTATTAGATTCCTACAAGGTATTCAAGTCAGTTGTGCCTAGCAAGAGTGAAGAAAAACGTTTGGGACGTGAGTTTGAATCAGTTAGTGGATACTCTTTCTACCGTGCAGTCCAGTTGGCCAAAGAAAAAGGAGAAGGGAAGATTTCACTTGGAAAATAAATTTACATTTGCCAAAGAAATTGTCAGGGAAGCTGGGGAATACATTCTCCAGCATATGAAAGAAGATCTCCATGTTGAGAGAAAGTCTTCCCCTACAGATTTGGTAACTAAGTTAGATAAAGAAGTTCAAGACTTACTTATTAAAAAAATCCGTTCTCGCTATCCAGATGATCTATTTTGTGCAGAAGAAGGCTGCATGCGTGCAGCAGTAGGACAAGGTTCGGTATGGATTATTGATCCTATTGATGGAACCAACAACTTCGTAGCACAAGGTGAAGATTTTGCCGTTATGCTGGCCTATTTTGAGGAAGGTGTTGGTAAGTTTGGTATTATTTATGATGTCATGAAAGGTGATTGTTACCATGGTGGAGGAGACTTCCCGCCCTGTCGCAATGACGAACCTTTGCCACTCTTTAAAAAGAAACCCTTGAGAGAATTTTTGGTGTCTGGTAATTCTGGAATGCTAGCGACTAACGAATGGGGCTTAGCAGATTTGGGAAACGCTGCACTTGGTACACGAGTTTATGGCAGTGCCGCTATTAGTTTTGCCAAGGTGCTATCAGGTCGACTTTTAACTTATATCACTTATTTACAACCTTGGGATTATGCGGCTGCAAGTATCCTAGGTGAGAGTTTGGGTTATAAGGTTTTTACGATTGCTGGTGAAGAAGTCGATTTTCAAACACGACAGGCCGTTATGATGGTGCCAGTCGAGATGAAAGATGAGATTCAATCCTATATCTATGAAAGGAAATAAACCTACATGCAATTTCCAGATGGATTTGTAAAAAAATACGAAACAATATTGGGAGATGAGGCAAGAGCTTTTCTTGCCTCTTTTGATGATGAAGCTGTTTCTGCTTTTCGTGTCAATCCCTTAAAAGAAAGTCAAGTTTCTTTTTCAGACGCTATTCCAAATACACCTTGGGGCTACTATGGTAAGGTTTCTGGAAAGTCTCCAGAGCATGTAACTGGTCTGGTCTATTCCCAAGAACCGGCTGCACAAATGGTCGCACAAGTAGCCCAGCCAAAGCCAGGTATGAAGGTTTTGGACTTGGCAGCGGCTCCCGGTGGGAAATCAACTCAACTGGCCTCCTATCTTGCAGGTGAGGGACTCCTTGTTTCCAATGAAATTTCAAGCAAACGGTCAAAGATTTTAGTTGAAAATATGGAACGCTTTGGTGCGACTAATGTCGTTGTGACCAATGAATCAGCAGACCGTTTAGCCAAGGTTTTTAAAGGCTATTTTGACCTGATCGTTTTAGATGCACCTTGCTCAGGAGAAGGGATGTTTCGTAAACAACCTGACGCTATGGATTATTGGAGTGTCGATTATCCTAGTCAGTGCGCTAGTTTACAACGTGAGATTTTAGCAGATGCTGTTACCATGTTGGCTGATGGTGGTCGACTAGTCTATTCAACCTGTACCTGGGCGCCAGAAGAAAACGAAGAAATCGTCCAATGGTTACTGGATAGCTATCATTTTGAATTGATTCCAATCCAACACATCAATGGAATGGTACCTGGGATTGATTTACCTGAAACAGCTAGAATGTACCCTCATCACTTTAAGGGAGAAGGTCAGTTCGTGGCCCATCTTCAGTTTAAAGGTCAAAACAAGGCTGGGAAGTTCAAACCTTCTAAATCCAACCTATCTCGTGAACAGATTTCCTTATGGCAGGATTTTGAGAAAAAACATCTTAAAGAAAAACTGACCGGTGTCCTACAAGTTTTTGGAGACCAGCTTTATCTCTTGCCAGAAGTCCTACCCGATATAGGAAAACTCAAGATAGCTCGTAATGGTCTTCATCTTGGAACTTTTAAGAAAAAACGTTTTGAACCAAGTTTTGCTCTTGGCTTAGCTTTAAAACCAAGCCAAGTCAAGCAAGGAATCGAAATTCATCAAGAAGACTTTGTCAAATATGTGGCTGGTGAAACGGTCCAATTAGCTGAAACTCTTCCAAATGGTTGGTACCAAGTTTTGGTTGGTGGAAATGGTCTAGGTTTTGCAAAAGTAACCGGAAATACCTTAAAGAATTATTTCCCTAAGGGCTTGAGGTTTAAGGTAAAAAACTAGTCAAAATCAGTATTCTATGTTATAGTGGAAGTATGGATTTTCCCTGAGAACAATAGAAAATAAGGGCAAAAATTCAAGCTATTCATCATTATTTTCAAGGAGACAAATAGTGAAAAAATTTAAAAAACTCACCATCTCTCTTGCAACTCTTTTACTTGCTGGTTCGCTAGCAGGATGTGCAAGTTGGATTGATCGTGGGGAATCTATGACAGCTGTAGGTTCAACTGCCCTTCAACCTTTAGTCGAAGCGGCAGCAGATGAGTTTGCGTCAGCTCACATTGGTAAAACAGTCAATGTTCAAGGTGGTGGATCTGGTACAGGTCTATCTCAAGTTCAGTCTGGAGCAGTAGACGTCGGTAACTCGGATGTATTTGCCGAGGAAAAAGACGGAATCGATGCATCCGCGCTAGTTGACCACAAGGTAGCTGTTGCGGGGATAGCTGTTATCATCAACAAAGAAGTAGATGTTGATAATCTTACGACAGAACAACTTCGCAAAATTTTTACAGGTGAAATTACCAACTGGAAAGAAGTTGGTGGTAAGGATTTAGCTATTTCTATTATCAACCGTGCTGCGAGCTCAGGTTCTCGTGCGACTTTTGACAGTGTGATTATGAATGGTCAGTCAGCGGTTCAAAGTCAGGAGCAGGATTCTAACGGTATGGTGAAGTCCATTGTTTCTCAAACACCAGGTGCTATCTCATACCTAGCTTTCGCCTATGTTGATGATTCTGTTGGGACTATTAAACTTAATGGTTATGAGCCAATCTCAGAGAATGTAACCACGAATAACTGGCCTTTGTGGTCTTATGAACATATGTATACACTTGGTGAGCCAAATGAATTGGTTGCCGAATTCCTAAACTTTGTCCTTTCAGACGAAGCTCAGAATGGAATCGTTAAAGGAATGGGCTATATTTCTGTTAAGGAAATGAAGGTTGAAAAAGATGCTGCAGGTACTGTGACAGCGCTAGAAGGGAGCCAATAATGAATCAAGAAGAATTATCAAAAAAATTGCTCTCTCCTTCAAAAAACTCTCGTCTTGAGAAATTAGGAAAAGGGCTAACCTTTGCCTGCCTATCTTTGATTGTTATCATTGTGGCTATGATTTTAATCTTTGTAGCCCAAAAAGGTTTGTCGACCTTCTTTGTCAATGGTGTGAATATCTTTGATTTTCTTTTTGGTGCAACTTGGAATCCGTCTGGGAAACAATTTGGTGCCCTTCCAATGATTTTAGGTTCCTTTATTGTTACCATCCTGTCAGCTCTTATTGCAACACCATTTGCCATTGGTGCAGCAGTCTTTATGACAGAGGTGTCTCCAAAAGGAGCTAAGATTTTGCAACCTGCTATTGAACTCTTAGTTGGGATTCCCTCAGTAGTTTATGGATTTATCGGTTTGCAGGTCGTGGTACCATTTGTACGTACTGTCTTTGGTGGAACAGGTTTTGGTATTTTATCAGGGATTTTCGTTCTCTTTGTTATGATCTTGCCGACTGTAACCTTCATGACAACTGATAGCCTACGTGCGGTTCCTCGTCACTACCGTGAAGCAAGTTTAGCCATGGGAGCGACCCGTTGGCAAACCAT
>CAJPKC010000018.1 GCA_905370255.1 Streptococcus oralis | reverse complement strand
ATTCGCAGATACCGCTAAGGCAGCAGCTTTAGCCCAGATATTTCCGTCTCCCTGAACAAAATTATCAAAGGTATATTTTGACTTTAAGCCAGTATCAATAGGTGGCAAGCTTAGCTGAACAGTGCTGATTTGAGGACTGGTTACTGCAGATTTCGGAGTTTCAGTGTTAGTTTCTTCTTCAAAAATATATTTTCCAGCAATCTGATCATTAAAAATCTCAAATCCTGCAGTAAGAATAACCCCTACTAAGTTTTGCTCCCAAAATAGTTGTTTTACTGGACTATCTAGGAAAATAACAGCTTGCTTTTCTTCAACTTTGACAAGCTTGGCTTCAGCAACAAAGAAATCATAAGTTGTCTGTTTTAGCTGAGCATGAGCCAATTCTAAAATACGATTCCAAAAGTCCTGTTCTTTGGTCATAACTTCCCTCCTTTTCTATAATTTTCTGATTCATACGCATCTTATTTTATCATAAAGGTCCAAAGTTTTCCACAAGAACTGGAAAAGAATTCACATTGTTAACTGAAGTTATCCACAGAATGTGAATAAAGCTAAAATTTCGTATTTTAATAAGCTTCCTAATTAATTTAACAGTGGATAATTTTGTTATTTTAAAAAAAGAAAATAACAGTTTTATTTAAAACTGTTTATAATTCTTTGATATTCTTCTTCGCTTTCAAAAGGAATAATCAGCTTTCCTTTACTCTGGCTTTTTAACTGAATAGAAACTTCCAGACCGAGAATTTTTTTAATTTTTTCCTCTTCAGATTTAGCAAACAGTTCTTTATTAGATTTCTTTTTGATGCTCTTTTTTTTCTGGAGAAGCTTTTCAACTGCTCGAACCGATAAATCTTCTCGACAGATCTTTTCCAGCCATAGTAACTGTTCCTCTTCTTTCAAGGGAACCAGCAGGCGAGCATGTCCTTGAGAAATCTCTTCTTCCTTGATAGCTTGGCGAACTTCTTTAGACAGCTGTAAAAGTCTGACAATATTGCTGATATAGGGTCTAGATTTTCCCATGATTTTAGCAATTTCATCATGTGTCAAGCCTTTGTCAATCAAATTTTGATAAGACTCAGCTTCTTCTATAGGATTCAAGTCTTCTCTTTGAAGATTTTCGATAATGGCCTGCTTCAGCATTTCATCATCAGATAATTCTTTGACGACAGCTGGGATCGTTTCTAGGCCAAGAAAAGAGGCAGCTCTAAATCTCCGTTCTCCTGCTAAAATTTCATAACCAAAAAGTGAAGATTTCCGAAGAATGATTGGCTGAATGAGACCATTTTCTTTGATTGATGCCGCTAATTCTTCAATCTTTTTTTGTGAAAATTGTTTACGAGGCTGATAAGGATTGGTTCGAATGTCTTTAAGTGCAATATATTGAAAGTTTTCCATTTGTATATAGAATAACACACCTTTACGATTGTGTAAAGGTGTGTTGACAATCTTGTAAATAGGTTAATTTGAGCTTAACTCTTTTGTTGATTTAGTGAGTTTGATTTTGACTGTTTGAGATTTACCATCTCGATAATAAGTAATTTCTACTTCATCTCCAATACTATGCTTGTAGAGAGCAGATTGTAAATCACTAGTGGATTCCACATCTGTGTTATCTACTTTTGTAATGACATCATTTTTTTGAAGCTTGCCATCAGCAGGCATTCCTTGCTGAACAGAGCGAACAAGAATACCTGATTTCACTGAAGAAGGAAGATTTAATTTAGAAAAATCAGAAGTTGTCAGATTAGATAAATCCATCATTTGAATTCCTAAAGCAGGACGTGTGACTGTTCCATTTTTCTCAAGTTGATTGATAATATTTACGACATCATTAGATGGAATCGCAAATCCCATCCCTTCAACAGAGGTTTGGCCATTTGTTGAAATTTTACTTGAAGTAATCCCAATAACTTGTCCTTGGATGTTAATCAGCGGACCGCCAGAGTTACCAGGATTGATTGCAGCATCTGTTTGCAGTGCAGTTGTTGAAATATTTTCACCATTTTCAGATTGTAATGTAACGTTTCTGCCTAAACTAGAAATAATTCCTTGTGTGACAGAGTTAGCGTATTCTGTTCCAAGAGGGCTTCCGATGGCGATTGCTGTTTCACCAACTGTCAGAGAACCAGAATCTCCAAATTCTGCGACATCAGTTACTTTTTCAGAGCTAATTTTAACAACAGAGATATCTGAATAAACATCTGATCCAACTACTTCACCTGGAACCTTGTTTCCATCAGCTAGCAAGATATCTACATTGGTTGATCCGTTAAGAACGTGGGTGTTGGTTACCAGATAGGCTGATTTTCCATCTTTTTTATAAATTACACCAGAACCTTCACTGGAGATTTGTGATTCATCGTTGGAAGATTCATCATTGATAACGCTGCTAGAAGATTCAGCATAAGTAATTACTGAAACAACCGCATTTTGAACCTTTTTCACAGCTTCTGAAATATCTGTAGAGTTTTTATATGAAGTAGCTACACTAGTTGTTGAATTTCCATTCATTTTTACACGTGAAGTTACTAATGTAGTAATATAATTCCCTAAACTTCCGCCAATAAAACCTACAATTAACACTGCAAAAAGCAATAAAGCCCTTTTGAAGGCAGTTGAAGAGTTTTTCATGTTTTCCTCCTTGAATTACAATTGATGAAATTATAGTTAGCTAAACTTAATTATAACTTAAATGCTCTAAGTTTTCCACACCTTGTGGAAAACTTAGAAAAAATGTTGATAGTCATTAGAAAATACACAGATTAGCCGATTCCCAGATAAATTTTACTTGTTAATAAAGTGTGAAGTATAGATGAATGTGATAGAATAAACTTATGAAAATAAAACTTGTAACAGTTGGAAAACTGAAAGAAAAATATTTAAAGGATGGAATTGCTGAATATATGAAGCGTCTCAATCGATTCTGCAAGGTGGAAATGGTTGAGCTAGCGGATGAAAAAACACCTGATAAAGCTAGTGATTTAGAAAATCAGCAGATTCTTGAAAAAGAAGGAAATAAAATTCTGGCTAAAATCAATGAGCGTGAATTCGTTATTGCTTTGGCAATTGAAGGAAAACAATTTCCGTCAGAAAAGTTTAGTCAGCTCATGATGGATACTACAGTGCATGGCTTTTCTGATATCACTTTTGTTATTGGGGGAAGTTTAGGTTTATCTCCTGCAGTAAAAAAACGGGCAAATCTTCTAATGAGTTTTGGCAAATTAACGCTACCTCATCAACTGATGCGCCTTGTTTTAATAGAGCAGATCTATCGAGCTTTTATGATTCAGCAGGGGAGTCCTTATCATAAGTAATCTTGACGGCAACCCTATTTTCTGATAGAATGAGATGGTATTGGTCTCATAGCTCAGCTGGATAGAGCATTCGCCTTCTAAGCGAACGGTCGCAGGTTCGAATCCTGCTGAGATCAGAAAGGTAAAAAAATGCGAAATATTTTACAATATTTCGTGTTTTTTTCTTCTATTTTTTTGGTATAATGTCATTTTGGGGATAAAAAATGACATTTCAGGGAAAATTGTCACTAACTCTTTTTATTTTTCTATAATGATAAATGTAAGGTGACTTACAAGATAAAAAGATAGGAGATAGTTATGAAAATCTATTCTTTTCAAATTGCTGCAAATAGCAATTCACTTGTTCAAACCTTTTGGGATTTAAGAGGTGTTCCAAATCCATGGGGTTGGATTTTTGGAAGATAAGAATTTTAAAGTTTAGGGGAGAAATTTATGTCACTTGAAATAATCGGATTAATTATTCATCCTTTTATTAATGTAGCTGCATTTTTAGTGATTTTATCAAAAATCACTAAAATTAAGCATACTCGCTTTTTTGTAGCTGTTTGCTTTGGTCTTGAGATTATAGTTCCGTTTATAATTGCTTTTTTAGGATACATATTTTCATTTTCTAGCACAATTCCATCATATACGCTGTCATTTTTTCTCCCTCTATTTATAGTTTGGTATTTTTGTAGAGTTGAAAAAATTAAAAAATATCAATCTTTCTTACTTTCCTTCTTTTTATGTTTGTCAATTGATAGCTCTACTACTTTCTTTTCAGTTATTATTTCATCTGTTTTAGGAGATGATTTTGTAGCTCAGTACATGGGCTTGTTTCTGACATGTATCAACTTACTTTCCTTGTTATTTATGGTAAAGGTTATTGATATTTTTGATTTCAGAATAGATTATCTTAAAAGAAGTTTCTTTAAATCTCAGATTCTGATGATTAGTAGTTTATATGCAATGAATTGGCTGATTTTAAATCTCTCTCATTGGATTAGTAATATAAGGCATTTCAACAGTTTTAGCAGTATGATTGCTACTATTTGTTTCTTGGCCTTTCTTTCTACCTTGGTGACGTTCAAGGACAGCCGTGAGAAATACGAAAAAGAAGAGCATTTGCGTCAAAAAGAATCTGAACAGCTTCGACTTCAGGAATATACTGATGAAATTGTGAGATTGTACTATGAAATCAAAGGATTTCGTCATGATTATGCTAGCATGTTGACGAGTATGCAAGTGGCTATTCAAACTGGAGATATCAAGGAAATTGAGCACATTTATCAAGAGGTCTTGGCTGATGCAAATTTGAACCTGCGTTCAGATAAATATACAGTTTTTGATTTGAATAATGTAGGAGATTCAGCTTTAAGGAGTGTCATGACTGAGACAATCTTTCAAGCGCGTGAACATCAGATTCAGCTGACTTTTGAAGTTAAGGATAAAGTGGAACGCCTTCCAATCAAGTTGTTAGATCTAGTCAGAATTGCTAGTATTTTATTAAATAATGCTATTGAGAGTGCCATTGGTAGCTTAGAAAAAATTGTCCATGTTTCTCTGGTTCAACTGGATGATAGAACCATTTTTGTTGTTCAAAATTCTCGTAAAGAAGGAAAATTGGATTTGGAAGAACTCTATCAGCCGGAATTTTCAACTAAAGGAGAAAATAGAGGCTATGGATTGAATAACATCAAGGAAATTTTAGATAGGTATGAATTTATCACTCTTGATACACAAATTGAGCCAAACAATTTTACACAGATTTTAACAATTAGGAGATAGAATTTATGAAAGTGTTAGTTTTAGAGGATACCGTATCTCATCAAGTCAGGATGGAAACGACATTAGCAGAAATTGCTGAGGAACTTGGAATTGACATCCAGGTTCAGGTTACAGGAAAAATCAAAGAATTCAAAAAATATATTGAAAATGGAGACGTTAACCAGCTTTATTTTTTGGATATTGACATTAAAGGAGAGGAAACAAAAGGGCTGGAAGTAGCTCAATTTATCCGTCATCATAATCCTTATGCCATTATAGTTTTTGTAACCTCAAAATCTGAATTTGCTACTATGACTTTTAAATATAAAGTATCAGCACTTGATTTTATCGATAAAGATATCAACAATGATGCTTTTAAAAATAGAATCAAAGACAGTATTCTTTACACTAAGAGTACACTAATTGAAAATACCAATATGGTAGATTATTTTGAATATAGTTATCGTGGCAATGATGTTCGAATGCCTTATAACGATATTTTGTATATCGAAACAACAGGGAGCTCTCATAAACTTCGGATTGTCGGTAAAAATTTTCTCAAGGAGTTTTATGGAACGATAACAGATATTCAAGAAAAAGATCAGCAATCTAAACGATTTTTTTCACCACATAAATCTTATCTGGTGAATATTGGCAACATTGTTGATTATGACAAGAAAAATCGAGAAATTATTTTTTACGAAAATCATCGCTGTCCGGTCACTCGTTTAAGAGTGAAATATCTGAAAGATATTTTCGAAAATAAAGGGAAAAGAGTTGACAAAGCTTAAAAACCTGATATAATGGAATATGTTCTGAAAGAGAGCATACCATATGGTCCGTTGGTCAAGGGGTTAAGACACCGCCTTTTCACGGCGGTAACACGGGTTCGAATCCCGTACGGACTATATTATCCGCCATAGCTCAGTTGGTAGTAGCGCATGACTGTTAATCATGATGTCGTAGGTTCGAGTCCTACTGGCGGAGTCAAACAAAAAAGAACACCAATGGTGTTCTTTTTTGTTTCTAATTTGAATCTCCTAACATTTTCATTAGAAAGTCTGTCATTTCTTGCGGACTTTCTTTTTTTCCATGTGCAATCCAAGTCTGGCAAACACCAAATAGTGCATTGGTTAGATAGATGCTACTATATTCTAACTCAATGTCGTTTAAATTTAATTGCATAAAGCGTTTCTGGAGGTCAGTGCTAAGCATGATATGAAGTTTATTTCTCAGGAAGTTTTGTATCTCTTTTGTACCATTTTCAGATAGAAGAGCAGCTAGTAAAGGTTCAGACTCTAAGTATTCAAACACTTCTAGAATAGCATCTCTTTTATGATTTGCGTGTTTTTGGAAAATATACTCAAAGGTATGAAAAAGCTTACTTTGGTAATGTTCAATCATATCATACTTATCTTTGTAATGAGTATAAAAACTAGAACGACTAATTCCGGCTTTTTCTGCCAGCTTAATAGTGCTAATTTGATCAAATGGTTGTTCCGTTAATAATTGAACCATGGCGTTCTCAATAGTACGTTTGGTTTTTAAGCGTTTGTTGCTCTCTTTCATAGTTCCTCCTTGTGAACAAAAATAGACTTAGTGTCTAAAAATGATAATTTTGACTTGTAAATAAGAATTTTTAATGTATAATCTATTATATCAAAATTTTAGACAATATGTGTAAAAAAGGAGACAATATGTTTAAAGAATGGAAAGCAATTTTTAAAAAACCAACCTTTATCATTGTAATGATAGGGATTTCTCTTATTCCTGCTTTATACAACATCATATTTTTATCATCTATGTGGGATCCATATGGCAAATTATCTGAGTTGCCTGTAGCGGTCGTTAATAATGATAAAGAAGCATCTTATAATGGAAACACAATGACTATTGGAAAAGACATGGTGTCCAATTTAGAGCAAAATAAATCATTAGATTTTCATTTTGTCAGTGAAGAAGAAGGTAAGAAGGGTCTAGAAGACGGTGATTACTATATGGTAGTGACTTTGCCAAGTGATTTGTCTGAAAAGGCTGCTTCTATTTTAACAGATCACCCAGAACAAATGAACATTGACTATCAAACTTCTAGTGGGCATAGCTTCATTGCAAGTAAGATGAGTGATTCTGCCATGACACAGTTAAAACAAAATGTTTCTGCTAATGTAACCGAAACCTATACGAAAGCTTTATTTCAAAAGATGGGAGATTTAAAATCTGGTTTAACGAAGGCAGCTGATGGAAGTGAACAATTGGCCAATGGGGCTAGTCAGTTAGCTGTAGGAAGTCAGACATTGTCTTCTAATCTTGATACTTTAGCTAGTTCAAGTTTAACCTTTTCTGATGGCACAAATCAATTTACAAAAGGGTTGACAACGTATGTAACAGGAGTAAAGCAACTGAATAGTGGCTTAGGAACATTTAATGATGGTTTACAGAACTATACAAGTGCAGTTTCACAGGTTGACACTGGACTTAATCAATTATCTTCCAAGACTCCTGAATTAGTAACAGGTATCAACCAGTTAAATACAGGGATGAAGTCATATGCTGGTGGAGTTTCACAACTCAATTCAGGACTCAGTCAATTTTCGGTTGGTGTCAATGCCTATACAAGTGGAGTTGACAAATTATCTGTTGGTACAAAACAACTTTCAAGTCAATCAGATACATTGAGAGACGGTATCGCCCAATTAAATAAAGGGATTAAAGAAATTTCGACTCAATTGAATACTTCATCTCAACAAAAAGAGGAAATCACTCAATTAGCAACTAGTTTAGATGAATTGAATAAAGCACTTCAAGCTGTAACTATTTCAGATAATACTGAACTTAAAAGTACAATATCTAATGATTTAGCGACTATATCTACTCTTGCTCAAACTATTGTGACTAATAGTCAAACAGAGCAAGAGAAAACTCTTACCAATCTTCAAGCAACAGCAACTTATCAATCTCTTACTGATACTCAGAAACAAGAACTGACTGCAGCTGTTTCAAATAATTCTAATTCTACGATAGAGTCAGCAAAAGCAATTTTAACGACGATAGGAGATTTAAAAGAAAATTTGGGAAGTGTAAACCAACCAGTCTCTAATCTTTCTACTTTACAGACTAAAGCAAATCAAGTATTACCTGTGGCGTCTAGTTCCTTGACATCTATGTCAAGTGGATTTACACAGTTGCAAAATGCTGTAGATAATCAGTTAGTTCCTGGAAGTCAATCGATTGAAAATGGAGTTAATGATTATACTAAAGGGTTGGATACTATTTCTTTAGGTGTAAACCAACTAAGTGAAAAGAATACAACTTTAACAACAAGTTTGGATCAATTGGTTTCTGGATCAAGTAAGTTGACAAAAAACTCTTCAACCTTGACAACTGGTTTGGATTCGCTAGCTGGGAAAACTCCAGAATTAGTAACAGGTATCGAAAAACTCTCTTCTGGTTCTAGCCAATTAAATAGTAAGAGTTCAGATTTAGTTGCTGGACTTGATAAAATACAGCTAGGTTCTAGTCAATTAACAGATAAATCAAGTCAATTGCTTTCAGCTAGCTCTCAGTTAGGAAATGGAGCAGCAAAAATTGCAGATGGTGCTGGAAAATTAGCTGAAGGTGGAGCAACTTTAACTGCTGGTATTGAAAGTTTACAAGTAGGAACTACTGACCTAGGACAAGGCTTAAGAAGTGCTAGCAATCAACTAAAATCAGCATCAACAGAGTCTAATAATGCAGAAATATTATCTGAGCCTTTGAGTCTTTCAAAAAAAGATAATGATCAAGTTCCTGTAAATGGGATTGCTATGGCTCCTTATATGATATCAGTCGCTCTCTTTGTTGCTGCATTATCAACAAATATGATTTTTGCTAAATTACCTTCAGGTCGTCATCCTGAAACTCGCTGGGCTTGGTTCAAATCTCGCTTTGAGATAAATGGAGTTATCGCTGTGTTAGCAGCTGTGTTAGTATTCGGTGGAGTTCATCTTATTGGTCTAACAGCAAATCATGAAATGAGAACTTTATTCTTAATTATTATCGCAAGCTTAACATTTATGTCTATGGTAACTGCATTAACAACATGGAATAGTCGTTTGGGTGCTTTCTTCTCTCTAATATTGCTATTATTACAATTAGCTTCGAGTGCAGGAACATATCCACTTGCTTTGACAAATGATTTCTTTAAAGCTGTTAATCCTTGGTTACCAATGAGTTATTCAGTTTCAGGATTGAGACAAACCATTTCTATGACAGGAAATATTCATCATCAGGTAATTTTCCTTCTCGTAACTTTGGTTTTATTCATAGGATTAGGCATGTTAGCTTATCAACCTAAAAAAATGGATGAAGATTAAAAAAGTTTCACGTGAAACAATGAATATTTTAAAAGAAAACAATTTGATAGAACTGTAAATGAACAAATTACAAGTAACTAATTTTAAAAAAAAACTCAGTTGGTTAATCCAACTGAGTTTTTTAAAGTTATACTTAATCTTTCCAAAGTTCTTTGACTTTTGCTTGAACTTCAGCATTTTCTAAGAATTCATCATAGGTTTCATCAATACGATCGATGACACCGTTTTTAGATAAGACAATGATATGGTTAGCCAAAGTTTGAATAAACTCATGGTCGTGACTGGCAAAGATGATAGATTCTTTGAAGTTTTTCAATCCATCGTTCAAGCTTGAAATAGATTCCAAATCCAAGTGATTTGTAGGATCGTCAAGTACAAGAACGTTTGATTTCAAAAGCATGAGTTTTGAAAGCATCACGCGCACCTTTTCTCCCCCTGACAAGACGTTTACAGGCTTGTTAACCTCGTCTCCAGAAAAGAGCATGCGTCCGAGGAATCCACGAAGGAAGGTATTGTCATCTTCTTCTTTACTTGCGAATTGACGGAGCCAGTCAAGGATAGATTCACTGCCAGCAAAATCAGCTGAATTGTCTTTTGGCAAGTAAGAGCGACTAGTTGTAACTCCCCACTTGACAGTTCCTTCATAGTCAATTTCACCCATAATGGCACGAATCAAGGCAGTTGTTTGGATGTCGTTTTGTCCGATAAGAGCTGTCTTGTCACCTGGACGCAAGATGAAGCTGATGTTGTCAAGAATAGTTTCACCGTCAATCTTTACAGATAGATTTTCTACTGTCAAGAGGTCGTTCCCGATTTCACGTTCAGCTTTAAAGCTAATGAATGGATATTTACGACTAGAAGGAACAATTTCCTCTAGCTCAATCTTGTCAAGCATTTTTTTACGTGAAGTTGCTTGTCTTGATTTAGAAGCATTAGCAGAGAAACGAGCAACGAATTCTTGAAGTTGTTTGATTTTTTCTTCTGCTTTAGCATTACGGTCTGCTAGCAATTTAGCAGCGAGTTCAGAAGATTCCTTCCAGAAGTCATAGTTTCCGACATAGAGTTTGATTTTTCCAAAGTCAAGGTAAGCCATGTGAGAACATACTTTATTCACGAAGTAACGGACGGGGGCTACGACATGGCAGTAATTTCAAAATCAAATCAAAAACATTTCTACCCGGGTAAAGGATTGAATAACAAAC
>CAJPKC010000017.1 GCA_905370255.1 Streptococcus oralis | reverse complement strand
CCAATTTCTTTGACAGCGAAGGAAACCCTACCTGCAGAAGCGCGAATGAGCCCCCCAGCCCCTAGCTTAATACCACCAAAATAACGGGTAACAACTACACAGACGTTGGTTAAATTGTGATTTTCCAAAACTCCTAGCATAGGTGCACCAGCAGTTCCACTTGGCTCCCCATCATCACTGGTTCGTTTGATTTCACTACGTTCACCTATGATAAAAGCAGAGCAGTTATGGGTCGCTTTATAGTGCTCTTTTTTTATAGCAGTAATGAAAGCACGGGCTTCTTCCTCGCTATAGACACGCTTTGAATGGCAAATAAAGCGAGATTTTTTGATTTCTTCTTGGACTTGTCCGTCCTCTTTTATCGTTCTAAATTCCATATTTTTATTGTACTAAAAAATAACCTAAAGTTCTAGATTTTACGAATAAAGAAGTATGAAAATAAATCCAAATTATCTTGGTCGACTTTTTACAGAACAAGAATTAAGCCCTGAAGAACGACAACTGGCGGAGAAGCTGCCAAGCATGAGAAAAGAGAAGGGGAAACTCTTCTGTCAACGATGTGATAGTATGATTCAAGATGAATGGTCTCTACCTATTAATGCTCATTACTGCAGAGAATGTTTGTTGATGAAGCGAGTTAGGAGTGATCAGGCCTTATATTATTTCCCTCAAGAAGATTTTCCTAAACAAGATGTTCTTAAATGGAAGGGACAATTGACTCCATTTCAAGAGAAAGTAAAAGAAGGATTACTTCAGGCAGTAGAGAACCAGCAACCGACTTTAGTTCATGCAGTGACTGGCGCTGGGAAGACAGAGATGATTTATAAAGTTGTTGCGAAAGTTATTAATGATGGTGGCGCAGTTTGTCTAGCAAGTCCACGGATAGATGTTTGTTTGGAATTGTATAAGCGATTGCAGAATGACTTTGCTTGCGAAATAGCTTTACTGCATGGTGAGTCTGAACCATACTTTCGGACACCACTAGTTGTTGCAACAACTCATCAATTATTAAAGTTTTATCACGCTTTTGATTTACTAATAGTAGATGAAGTAGATGCTTTTCCCTATGTTGACAACAAGATGCTTTACAAAGCTGTAAAGAATTGTGTAAAGGAAAATGGACTCAGAATTTTTCTCACTGCAACTTCTACAGATGAGTTGGATAAGAAGGTTCGACTAGGGGAACTAAAACGACTAAGCCTACCAAGGCGGTTCCATGGGAATCCTTTAATTATTCCAAAACCCGTCTGGCTATCTGATCTGGATAAATGTTTGGATAAGTTTCGCCTACCATTAAAGTTAAAAAGATATGTTGAAAACCAGAGAAGAACTGGCTACCCCTTACTAATATTTGCATCAGAAATTACAAAGGGAGAGAAGTTGAAGGAAATCTTGCAGCTAGAGTTTCCGAATGAGAAAATTGGTTTCGTATCCTCAGTTACTGAAGATAGATTAGAGCAAGTTCAAGCTTTTAGGGATAGGGAATTGACCATATTGATAAGCACAACAATATTGGAGCGCGGAGTTACCTTCCCTTGTGTTGATGTCTGTGTCGTAGAAGCAAACCATCGTCTTTTTACAAAATCAAGTCTCATTCAAATTGGAGGACGTGTAGGTCGTAGCATGGATAGGCCAACAGGAGATTTAATTTTCTTTCATAATGGATTAAACCGTTCGATTAAGAATGCTATAAAGGAAATCAAGCTGATGAACAAGGAGGCAGGCTTATGATTTGTTTACTTTGTGGACAACATTTGAAGAAAAATCTAACCTTTGGAGAGCTTCTTTTTTTGAAAAAGGAGGAGGGCTCACTTTGTTTAGCTTGTTACTCAAGTTTTGAAATGATTGGGGAAGAACATTGCCCAAATTGTTATAAAAAAGGGGTGTCAACATCGTGTCAAGATTGTCAACTTTGGTGTAAAGAAGGGTTTGAAGTAAGTCATGAAGCGATTTTTACTTATAATCAAGCAATGAAAGACTTCTTTAATCGTTACAAATTTGATGGCGATTATATTCTCCGAAAAGTTTTTGCTATGATTTTAAAAGATAATTTAAAAAAATACAAGGATTACCATTTTATTTTAATACCGTTAAGCCCTGAGAGGTATGCAAAAAGAGGTTTTAATCAGGTTGCAGGCCTAATAGAGGCTGCAGGACTTTCCCATCAGGACGCATTAGGGAAAAGAGAAGAAAAAGCAAGTTCTTCTAAAAATCGTTCAGAGCGTTTGGCCACGGAACTTCCGTTTTTTATTAAAGAAGACAGTAGGATTCCAAAGAAGATTCTATTGATTGATGATATTTATACGACAGGAGCGACTGTTAACCGTGTCAAGAGTATGCTAGAGAATGCAGGAGCAGAAGAGGTTAGAACATTTTCCCTCGTAAGATGAGGAAAAAGATTGCAATAATTTTTTGAAAGCGTTATAATAAATATAGAAAAACAAATATGTTTAGAAAGAAGGTACTTATATGATTAAATATAGTATCCGTGGTGAAAACCTAGAAGTAACAGAAGCAATTCGTGATTATGTAGTTTCTAAACTCGAAAAGATCGAAAAATACTTCCAAGCAGATCAAGAACTAGATGCACGTGTAAATTTGAAAGTGTATCGTGAAAAGACTGCTAAGGTAGAAGTAACAATTCCACTTGGATCTATTACTCTTCGTGCAGAAGATGTTTCTCAAGATATGTATGGATCTATTGATTTGGTGACAGATAAGATTGAACGTCAAATCCGTAAAAACAAAACTAAAATTGAACGTAAGAACAGAAATAAAGTTTCTACTAGCCAATTATTTACAGATGCTTTGGTTGAAGAGACAGATGGGGCTCAAGCTAAAGTTGTTCGTTCAAAACAAATTGATTTAAAACCAATGGACCTTGAAGAAGCACTTCTTCAGATGGACTTATTGGGGCATGATTTCTTCATCTATATCGATGTTGAAGATGAAACAACAAATGTCATTTATCGACGCGAAGATGGAGATATTGGTCTTCTTGAAGTGAAAGAATCATAATACTTAATATGCTTAGATTAAAAAGGTGGTTTACACTAGTGTAAACCACCTTTTGTATTCATGATTACTACATTTGAGCACAAGTGCTATTCCTTCTTTAAAGGTCGCTTTTTCAGTGCAAATATGGTATAATATTGCGCAAGAGGTTTGTAATGAAAAAAAATGAAATGAATCCCTTTTTTATATACTTATTTGTTGGGATTGCCTTTATAATCATGACTGTATTGGTTATTTTTCTTCAAAATAACCTAGTCACAATAGCATGCTTATTTTTCTTAATGGTGGCATTTCTTCTGCTATTTTATTTTCAGAAGAAATCTTATCAAAAAACAGAAATTGAACAAATCCAGTACGTAAACCATCAGGCGGAAGATAGTTTAAGTTCACTCTTAGAACAGATGCCGGTTGGAGTTGTCAAACTAAACATGGAAAGTAGTGAGATTGAGTGGTTCAATCCCTACGCAGAGTTAATGCTGACAACGGAAGATGGAGAAATTGACCTTCCTCAAGTTCAAGAAATTATAAAAACATCCATATCTTCTCCTGGAATTTATGCAAATGTGGGAGAAAAACGTTATGCGGTACATCTAGATAGAAATTCTGGTGTGCTCTACTTTTTTGACGTTTCTGGAGAGTACGAAGCCACAGTAGAATTGGTTACAAGTCGCCCTGTTATTGGTATTATTTCGGTAGATAATTACGATGATTTAGAGAACGAAACATCTGAATCTGACATCAGTCACATTAATAGTTTTGTCGCAAATTTTGTATCAGAATTTACTGGAAAATATCAGATGTTTTCTCGTAGAGTGACCATGGATCGTTTTTACTTATTTACCGACTATACGGTATTGGAGCAATTGATGCAGGATAAATTTTCTGTAATTGATACCTTCCGTGAAGAAGCTAAGCAGAGAGATTTAGCCTTAACCATGAGTATGGGCTTGTCATACGGTGATGGCGATCATGAGGGTATTGGTAAAGTTGCTTTATCAAATCTCAACCTTGCAGAAGTTCGAGGTGGAGACCAAGTTGTCGTAAAAGAGAATGACGAAACGAAAAATCCAATTTATTTTGGTGGTGGTTCTGCAGCTTCTATTAAGCGAACAAGAACACGTACAAGAGCAATGATGACGGCAATCTCTGAAAAGTTGAGAAGTGTTGACCGTGTCTTCGTAGTTGGTCATAAAAACTTAGACATGGATGCTTTAGGCTCTGCTGTTGGTATGCAATTGTTCTCGAGTAACGTCTTGGATGAAAGTTATGTGGTCTATGATGCAGAACAAATGTCTCCGGACATTCATCGTGCCATTCAATTCTTAGAGAATGAGGGAGTAACAAAACTCATCCCTCTAACTCAAGCTATGGGAATGGTCACTAATCGTTCCTTGCTAGTGATGGTCGACCACTCTAAGACAGCTTTAACCTTGTCAAAAGAGTTTTATGATTTATTCACACAAACCATCATTATTGACCACCATAGACGAGATCAGGATTTCCCGGAAAATGCTGTTATCACCTATATCGAGAGTGGAGCAAGTAGCGCGAGCGAGCTTGTAACAGAGTTGATTCAATTCCAAAACTCTAAGAAAGCACGCTTAAGTCGTATTCAAGCTAGTGTTCTCATGGGCGGTATGATGCTGGATACTAAGAATTTCACCTCTCGTGTAACTAGCCGAACCTTTGACGTGGCAAGTTATCTAAGAACACGTGGTAGTGATAGTATTGTAATTCAAGAACTTGCGGCGACTGACTTTGAAGAGTATCGATTGGTTAATGAGCTAATCTTGCAAGGACAGGCCGTACAACCTTCTATTCTTGTAGCTCAGGCCAAGGATGGTAAGGAGTATGATATTGTAGTGATTAGTAAAGCAGCTGATACTATGTTAGCTATGTCAGGTATTGAAGCTAGCTTTGTCATTGCTAAAAACAGCCAAGGGGATATTTCCATTTCTGCACGAAGTCGAAGTAAGATCAATGTGCAACGGATTATGGAAGAGTTGGGAGGTGGAGGCCACTTCAACCTGGCAGCTGCCCGACTGACAGATATGACTCTGCAAGAAGCAGGTGATAAACTAAAAACCGTTATTTCTAATGAAATTAGAGAAAAGGAGACAGAAGAATGAAAGTAATCTTTTTAGCAGATGTAAAAGGCAAAGGAAAAAAAGGCGAAATCAAGGAAGTGCCAACAGGTTATGCGCAAAACTTTTTGATTAAGAAAAACCTTGCTAAAGAAGCGACTTCTCAAGCAATTGGTGAGTTGCGTGGCAAGCAAAAATCTGAAGAAAAAGCACATGCTCAACTTCTTGCAGAAGCACAAGAAATTAAGGCGAAACTTGAAGCAGAAGAAACAATTGTTGAGTTTGTTGAAAAAGTTGGTCCAGATGGAAGAACTTTTGGTTCAATTACTAGCAAGAAAATTGCGGAAGAGCTCCAAAAACAATTTGGAATTAAAATTGATAAACGTCATATTCAAGTTCAATCTCCAATTCGAGCAGTTGGCTTGATTGATGTTCCGGTAAAAATTTATCAGGATGTAACTAGCGTCATCAATCTTCGTGTAAAAGAAGGCTAAGCTAGATTTGAGTAATTATGTTGTAAAAGGAAGGGAAATCTGATGGCAGAAGTAGAGGAACTACGAGTTCAGCCCCAGGATATCTTGGCAGAACAATCTGTATTGGGAGCTATATTTATCGATGAGAGTAAACTCGTGTTTGTTCGAGAATATATAGACTCTCGAGACTTCTTTAAGTATGCTCACCGTTTGATTTTTCAGGCCATGGTTGACTTGTCAGATCGTGGCGAAGCCATTGATGCAACGACTGTTCGCACGATCTTAGATGATCAAGGTGATTTGCAAAATATTGGTGGTTTGTCCTACCTTGTTGAGATTATCAACTCTGTACCAACCTCTGCAAACGCTGAATACTATGCAAAAATTGTAGCAGAGAAAGCCACTCTTCGTCGTCTGATTGCTAAGTTGACGGAGTCTGTAAACCAAGCTTATGAAGCCTCTAGCCCTGCAGATGAAATTATTGCTCAAGCAGAAAAAGGCTTGATAGATGTCAGTGAAAATGCAAATCGTAGTGGTTTTAGAAATATTCGAGACATTCTAAATCTTAACTTTGGAAACCTGGAAGTTCGATCGCAACAAACGTCGGATATTACAGGGATTGCAACTGGTTATCAAGATTTGGATCATATGACAACTGGTTTGCACGAGGAGGAATTGATTATTCTTGCTGCTCGACCTGCGGTTGGTAAAACTGCTTTTGCCTTGAATATTGCTCAAAATATTGGAACCAAGCTTGACAAGACCGTTGCAATTTTCTCTCTCGAGATGGGGGCAGAGAGTTTGGTCGACCGTATGTTGGCTGCCGAAGGACTAGTAGAGTCTCATTCTATCCGTACAGGACAACTGACTGAAGAAGAATGGCGCAAATATACGATTGCTCAAGGGAATCTTGCTAAAGCAAGCATCTATATCGATGACACACCCGGAATCCGGATTACTGAAATTCGGTCACGCGCCAGAAAATTGTCTCAGGAAACAGGCAATCTTGGATTAATCTTGATTGACTACCTGCAGCTAATCACAGGAACAGGCAGAGAAAACCGTCAACAAGAGGTGTCAGAGATTTCACGTCAGTTGAAGATTTTGGCCAAGGAATTGAAGGTTCCCGTTATCGCGCTGAGTCAGTTGTCGCGTAGTGTTGAACAACGTCAAGATAAAAGACCGGTATTATCAGATATTCGTGAGTCTGGATCTATCGAGCAGGATGCGGATATTGTAGCCTTTCTTTATCGTGACGACTATTATGAGCGTGGTGGCGAAGAAGAGGAAGGTCTTCCTAATAACAAAGTAGAAGTTATTATCGAGAAAAACCGTAGCGGTGCACGTGGAACGGTAGAATTGATTTTCCAAAAAGAGTATAACAAGTTTTCAAGCATTTCGAAGAGAGAGGAACAAAGATGACAGATGCATTTACAGATGTAGCCAAGATGAAAAAAATCAAAGAAGAAATCAAGGCGCATGAAGGACAAGTCGTGGAAATGACCTTGGAAAATGGTCGTAAACGCCAAAAGAATCGCTTGGGAAGACTTATTGAAGTTTATCCATCACTCTTTATCGTTGAATTTGGGGATGTTGAAGGGGACAAACAGGCCAACGTCTACGTTGAATCTTTCACCTATTCTGATATTTTAACGGAAAAGAATTTGATTCACTATTTGGATTAAGGTTGAAAGTGGGAGTTTTCTCACTTTTTTCTTTTTCTTTCGAATGATATAAATGAGGTCAACCTCAAAAATTTATCTATTCGAAGGAGAATGAATGGCATTTCGTAAAAAGAGAACTTTGCTTAAAAGAACGACTGTGGGTACAGCTTCACTATTGTTAGCAGGAGCTTTTCTGTTTGGTGGTGGAACTGTTCATGCCAACCAGGCAAACAATGGATCGTTGGCACGTGGAGATGATTATCCCTATTATTATAAAAATGGAAGTCAAAATATTGATAAATGGCGTCTATACTCCAGACAGTGTACATCTTTTGCTGCTTTTCGATTAAGTAGTGTTAATGGATTTGAACTACCAGCTGCTTATGGGCATGCGAAAGAATGGGGCTATCGAGCTCAAAAAGAAGGATATCGTGTGGATCAGAGACCAGCGATTGGGGCTATTGCTTGGAGCACGAGGGGAACTCATGGTCACGTAGCTTGGGTATCTAATGTGATTGGAGACATGATTGAAATCGAGGAGTACAATTACGATTATACAGAAACGTATCATCGTAGGACAGTAAAAGCAAGTTCTATGACTGGATTCATTCATTTTAAAGATGTAGGGAATGCTAGTGTAGGAAATTATCAATCTGTACTAGCCTCTAGTGGAACACATTATTTTACAGAAAAAGCAGCTATTATGAATCAGCCATCATTGACATCTACTATCATCGACTACTACGAACCTGGAATGAGTGTTCATTATGATCAAACTCTTGAAAAGGATGGCTATAGATGGATTAGTTATATGTCACGAAGTGGGAATAGACGTTATATCCCGTTAATTAAAACGGAAACCTCTAAGAATGGATGGGAAAAACAGGGGACAATCTGGTACTACTATGAAAATGACAAAGTGGCTCTTGGTTGGAAAAAGATAAACGGCAGTTGGTACTATTTCCAAACTAATGGTTCAATGAGAACAGGTTGGCTAAAAGACGGTTCCAAGTGGTACTACTTGAAATCATCTGGGGAAATGCAGACAGGATGGTTGAAGGATAAGGGCATTTGGTATTATCTCGAAAGCTCAGGTGCAATGAAGGCTAGTCAGTGGTTCCAGGTTTCAGGGAAATATTATTACGTGAACGCATCTGGAGAATTGGCAGTAGATACGACTATCGATGGTTTCCAAGTTGATAGCAATGGTGCGCGAGTTGAAAAAACATCCCAATAAGCCTTGACCGATAATCTAACTCTTAGCAATGGTATTTTTCCCTGCTTTCCTTTATAATGGGTGTATGGACAAGAAAAAATTATTATTGATTGATGGATCTTCAGTTGCTTTCCGAGCATTTTTTGCACTTTACCAGCAACTGGATCGTTTTAAAAATGACAATGGACTACATACCAATGCAATCTACGGATTTCATCTGATGCTAAATCACCTATTGGAACGTGTCCAACCGAGTCATATCCTGGTTGCTTTTGATGCAGGAAAGACAACTTTCCGTACAGAGATGTATGCTGATTATAAGGGTGGCCGTGCTAAGACTCCGGATGAGTTTCGTGAGCAATTTCCCTTTATTCGTGAGTTGCTAGACCATCTTGGGATTCGTCATTATGAGTTGGCCCAGTATGAAGCAGATGATATCATTGGTACCTTGGGACGCTTGGCTGAAAAGGATTCTTTTGATGTAACTATCGTCAGTGGAGACAAGGACTTGATTCAGTTGACAGATGAACATACAGTGGTTGAGATTTCTAAGAAAGGTGTAGCTGAATTTGAGGCGTTTACACCAGAATATCTCATGGAAAAGATGGGCATCACACCAGCTCAGTTCATTGATCTTAAAGCCCTCATGGGAGATAAGTCAGATAATATCCCTGGTGTAACTAAGATTGGTGAAAAGACTGGGATCAAGCTCTTGTTAGAACATGGCTCGCTTGAAGGTATTTATGAAAATATTGACAGCATGAAGGCTTCAAAGATGAAGGAAAATCTTGTCAATGACAAGGAACAAGCCTTTCTGTCTAAAACACTAGCTACCATCGACACGAAAGCGCCAATCGAGATAGGTCTAGATGATTTGGTCTATAGTGGACCAAATGTGGAAAACCTTGGGAAATTCTACGATGAGATGGGCTTTAAGCAGCTCAAACAAGCCTTGAATGCTTCTCAGGCGAATCAAGCTGAGACTTTGAATTTCACCATGGTTGACAAAGTGACTGAAGATATGCTGAGTGCCGACTCTATCTTCCACTTTGAACTTTTTGGTGAAAACTACCATACAGATGATTTGGTTGGTTTTGCCTGGTCTTGTGGAGACAAGCTCTATGCTACAGATAAGCTGGAACTTCTGCAGGATCCGATTCTTAAGGATTTTCTAGAAAAAACACCTCTGAAAGTATATGACTTTAAGAAAGCTAAAGTTCTCTTAAATCGCTTTGGTTTGGACTTGCAGGCTCCTGCTTTTGACAGTCGCTTGGCCAAATACCTTCTCTCTACTGTAGAGAATAATGAAATTTCAACCATTGCTAGTCTCTATGGTCAAACTTACCTAGTCGATGATGAAACCTTCTATGGTAAGGGTGTCAAGAAAGCTATCCCTGAGAGAGAAACCTTCTTGGAGCACTTGGCTCGCAAGGTTGCTGTGCTGGTTGAGACAGAGCCTGTATTGCTTGAAAAGTTAAGTGAAAACGGACAATTAGACCTTCTCTATGACATGGAGCAACCTCTGGCCCTTGTTCTTGCTAAGATGGAAATCGCTGGAATCAAGGTTAAAAAAGAAACTCTACTCGAGATGCAAGCTGAAAATGAGCTTGTCATTGAAAAGCTAACTCAAGAGATTTATGAATTGGCTGGTGAGGAGTTTAATATCAACTCGCCTAAGCAGTTGGGAGAACTACTTTTTGAAAAGCTAGGTCTCCCTATAGAATACACCAAGAAAACCAAGACAGGTTACTCAACAGCAGTGGATGTGTTAGAGCGCCTAGCTCCTATTGCCCCAATCGTCAAGAAAATTTTAGATTATCGTCAGATTGCTAAAATTCAATCGACTTATGTGATTGGTTTACAGGATTGGATTTTAGCGGATGGCAAGATTCACACGCGCTATGTGCAGGATTTGACTCAGACAGGGCGTCTGTCTAGTGTGGATCCAAACTTGCAAAATATTCCTGTTCGCTTGGAGCAAGGTCGTCTCATTCGTAAGGCTTTTGTGCCAGAGTGGGAGGATAGTGTCCTTCTTAGCTCCGACTATTCACAGATTGAATTGCGAGTTTTGGCGCATATCTCTAAAGATGAGCACTTAATCAAGGCCTTCCAAGAGGGAGCTGATATCCATACCTCGACAGCCATGCGTGTCTTTGGGATTGAACGTCCTGAGGATGTGACTCCAAACGACCGTCGTAATGACAAGGCTGTCAACTTTGGAGTGGTTTAC
>CAJPKC010000016.1 GCA_905370255.1 Streptococcus oralis | reverse complement strand
ATTCACAGGCGGAGTAAACGCGGTTGAAGCGCTCAAGAATGAGCTTCCAGAATTTGCAGGTGGAGCAAATGCAGTTCAAGCCCTTAAGCATGAACTTCCAGAATTCACAGGCGGAGTAAATGCAGTCGAAGCAGCAGTCAATGAAGCTCCAGAATATAAGGGTGAAGAAAAACCACTTGTCACTTTAGTGGCACAGCAAGATAAGACATATCAAGCTCCAGCAGCACAACCACAACAACCAATCCTCCCTGCAACAGGAAGTGAAGTTTCTACTCCTCTAGTATCTGTAGGAATGGTTGGAATGCTTCTCGGCTTGTTTGGAATGGCTAAGAAAAAAGAAGATTAATGGCAACATTGAATCTAAAAAGTCTCTATAAAAAAGGTTTAGACTTATATTAGAAGGGTCTGTAACGTTCATTCGTTACAGGCTCTTTATTTGTAGAAAGCGAAGATTCTAGTGGAAATAAGCGGATGGAAGGCGATTCAAACTCTGGTATTTCTCCCTGAAACTACTTTCAGGAGATTCTGTTTCATAAAATTGTTTTGAAACTTCAATCTATTCTAGTACAAGTTATTGAAAGCGCTTTAAAAATGATATATAATAGGCTCATAAGAAAAAAGAAAAGGAGGAAAGTGGATGCCACAAATCAGTAAAGAAGCTTTGATTGAGCAGATTAAAGATGGAATCATCGTTTCTTGTCAGGCACTTCCTCACGAACCGCTTTATACAGAAGCGGGAGGTGTAATGCCCTTGCTAGTCAAAGCGGCTGAGCAAGGTGGAGCAGTCGGTATCCGAGCAAATAGTGTTCGGGATATTAAGGAAATCAAAGAGGTCACAAATCTTCCGATTATCGGAATTATCAAACGTGATTATCCACCACAGGAACCATTCATCACAGCTACTATGAAAGAAGTTGATGAACTAGCAGCTCTAGATATTGAGGTAATCGCTCTAGATTGTACAAAGAGAGAACGCCATGATGGCCTAGAGATTCAAGAATTTATCCGTCAAATCAAAGAAAAATATCCAAACCAACTCTTGATGGCTGACACAAGTACCTTTGAAGAAGGACTAACAGCAGTTGAGGCGGGAATCGACTTTGTCGGAACAACCTTGTCAGGCTACACATCTTATAGCCCGAAAGTGGATGGTCCAGATTTTGAACTCATCAAGAAACTATGCGATGCAGGTGTAGACGTCATCGCAGAAGGAAAAATTCATACACCAGAACAGGCTAAGCAAATCCTAGGTTACGGAGTGCGAGGCATCGTAGTTGGTGGCGCTATTACTAGACCAAAAGAGATCACGGAACGATTTGTTGCAGGTCTCAAATAAGATAATTAAAACACGAGGAGAGTGGTTGATTCGTAAAACAAAATGTAAACGTATACAAAGTTGTCAATACTCATTATCCGTTTCGGATACGCATATCATCATTTAGGAGAATACTAATGAAATTTAGAAAACTAGCTTGTACAGTACTTGCGGGTGCTGCTGTTCTATCTCTTGCTGCTTGTGGCAAATCAGACGCTAAAAAAGACGCTGCAAGTGATGCAGGAAAAACTGAAATCACTTGGTGGGCTTTCCCAGTCTTCACTCAAGAAAAATCTGGTGACGGTGTAGGAACATATGAAAAATCTATCATCGAAGCTTTCGAAAAAGCAAACCCAGATATCAAAGTTAAACTAGAAACAATCGACTTCAAATCTGGTCCAGAAAAAATCACAACAGCTATTGAAGCTGGAACTGCTCCAGATGTACTTTTCGATGCACCAGGTCGTATCATTAATTACGGTAAAAATGGTAAATTAGCTGAGTTGAATGACCTCTTTACAGATGAATTTGTTAAAGATGTTAACAATGAAAACATCATTCAAGCAAGTAAAGCTGGTGATAAAGCTTACATGTATCCAATCAGTTCTGCACCATTCTACATGGCTATGAACAAGAAAATGTTGGAAGATGCTGGTGTAGCTGACCTTGTTAAAGAAGGTTGGACAACAGATGATTTTGAAAAAGTCTTGAAAGCACTTAAAGATAAAGGATACACTCCAGGTTCATTGTTCAGTTCTGGTCAAGGGGGAGACCAAGGAACACGTGCCTTCATCGCTAACCTTTACGGCGGTTCTGTAACAGACAAAGAAGTTACTAAATACACAACTGACGATCCTAAGTTCGTCAAAGGTCTTGAAAAAGCAACTAGCTGGATTAAAGATGGTCTGTTGAACAACGGTTCACAATTTGACGGTGGAGCAGACATCCAAAACTTTGCAAACGGTCAAACATCATACACAATCCTTTGGGCACCAGCTCAAAACGGTATCCAAGCTAAACTCTTGGAAGCAAGTAAAGTTGAAGTGGTAGAAGTTCCATTCCCATCTGATTCAGGCAAACCAGCTCTTGAGTACCTTGTAAACGGATTTGCAGTATTTAACAACAAAGATGAAAAGAAAGTTGCTGCTGCTAAGAAATTCATCCAATTCATCGCTGATGATAAAGAGTGGGGTCCTAAAGACGTAGTTCGTACAGGTGCCTTCCCAGTTCGTACTTCATTTGGAAAACTTTACGACGACAAACGTATGGAAACAATCAGTGGTTGGACTCAATACTACTCTCCATACTACAACACAATCGACGGATTTGCTGAAATGAGAACTCTATGGTTCCCAATGTTGCAAGCAGTATCTAATGGCGACCAAGAACCTGCTGCAGCTTTGAAAACATTCACTGAAAAAGCGAATGAAACAATCAAAAAAGCAGCTAAATAATAAGCCCTAAATAAAAGTAAAATCCCCCCTTTTCCCTGTGCACATCTGTGTACGAAAAGGGGGAGTTTTGTTTAAAAAATGTAAGGAACTGACAGGTCAAAATTAAAATGAAGTTCTTACATAGGTTTTTCTTGGAAAAAATTTCATTTTGATTTTACATCAATGTCAGATAACAATTAAAAAAACAAAAACTATTTGAAAGTGAGGTGCCGACTGTGAAAGTCAATAAAATTCGCATGAGAGAAACAATTGTTTCTTATGCTTTCTTAGCACCAGTATTAATCTTCTTTACCGTCTTTGTCCTAGCTCCAATGATCATGGGATTCATCACTAGTTTCTTTAACTACTCGATGACTAGCTTTGAGTTTGTGGGACTTGACAACTACATCCGCATGTTTAAAGACCCTGTCTTTACAAAATCTTTGATTAATACCGTAATCTTAGTTATCGGATCTGTACCAGTCGTTGTACTCTTCTCACTATTTGTGGCATCACAAACTTACCAACAAAATGCAGTTGCTAGATCCTTCTATCGTTTCGTATTCTTCCTTCCTGTTGTAACAGGTAGTGTTGCCGTAACGGTTGTATGGAAATGGATTTATGATCCTCTATCAGGTATTTTGAATTTCGTGCTTAAGTCAAGCCATATCATTAGCCAAAACATTTCTTGGTTAGGAGATAAAAACTGGGCTTTGATGGCGATTATGATTATTCTTTTGACAACCTCAGTTGGTCAGCCAATCATCCTTTACATCGCTGCAATGGGTAATATTGATAACTCACTTGTAGAAGCGGCGCGTGTCGACGGAGCTACTGAGTTACAAGTTTTCTGGAAGATTAAATGGCCAAGCCTCCTTCCAACAACTCTTTATATCGCAATCATTACAACAATCAACTCATTCCAGTGTTTCGCTTTGATTCAGCTTTTGACTTCAGGTGGTCCAAACTACTCAACAAGTACACTTATGTACTACCTTTACGAAAAAGCCTTCCAATTGACTGAGTATGGTTATGCCAATACTATTGGTGTATTCTTGGCAGTTATGATCGCAATTGTCAGCTTTGTTCAATTTAAAGTACTTGGAAACGACGTAGAATACTAATAGAAAGGAGACAGCTATGCAATCTACACAAAAGAAACCTTTAACAGCCTTCACTGTTATTTCAACCATCTTCTTGCTTTTATTGACTGTACTGTTTATCTTTCCATTCTACTGGATTTTGACAGGTGCATTCAAATCACAACCAGATACCATTATGATTCCACCACAATGGTTCCCTAAAGCTCCAACAATGGAGAACTTCCAACAATTGATGGTGCAAAACCCAGCCTTGCAATGGATGTGGAACTCAGTCTTCATTTCATTGGTAACTATGTTCTTGGTTTGTGCAACTTCATCCCTAGCAGGTTATGTATTGGCTAAGAAACGTTTCTATGGACAACGCATTCTCTTTGCTATCTTTATCGCTGCCATGGCTCTTCCAAAACAAGTTGTCCTTGTACCATTGGTACGTATCGTCAACTTCATGGGAATCCATGACACTCTTTGGGCGGTTATCTTGCCTTTGATCGGATGGCCATTTGGGGTCTTCCTCATGAAACAGTTCAGTGAAAACATTCCAACAGAATTGCTCGAATCTGCTAAAATCGATGGATGTGGTGAGATTCGTACTTTCTGGAGCGTAGCCTTCCCTATTGTGAAACCAGGATTTGCAGCTCTTGCAATCTTTACCTTCATCAATACATGGAATGACTACTTCATGCAGTTGGTAATGTTGACTTCACGTCAAAACTTGACTATCTCACTCGGGGTTGCGACTATGCAGGCCGAGATGGCAACCAACTATGGTTTGATCATGGCAGGGGCTGCTCTTGCAGCTGTGCCAATCGTAACAGTCTTCCTTGTCTTCCAAAAATCCTTCACACAAGGTATTACTATGGGAGCTGTCAAAGGATAATACTCTGCGAAAATTGAATTCAAACCACGTCAGCGACTCCTTGCCGTAGATATTGGCACTGACTTCGTCAGTCTTATCTACAACCTCAAAACAGTGTTTTGAGCAGCCTGCGGTTTGCTTCCTGGTTTGCACTTCAATTTTAATTGAGAATAGGAAAATCTATTTATTGAAAACGATATAGTATTATAAGTGTCTACAAAATGGAGAGGAGTTGGTTACTTCATGAAGTTTTGTTAGACACTTATAAACTTACTGGCTAGACATTTTGTGTCTGAAGATAACAATCAGGTAAAGGAAATTACTATGATTTTTGATGATTTAAAAAACATTAGCTTTTACAAGGGAATTCACCCAAATCTGGACAAGGCTATCGATTATCTCTATGAGCATCGTAAGGATACTTTTGAATTGGGTAAATACGACATTGATGGAGATAAGGTCTTCTTAGTTGTGCAAGAAAATGTTCTCAACAAAGAAGAAAATGATCGCTTTGAGCATCATAAAAACTATGCAGATTTGCATTTGTTAGTTGAAGGACATGAGTATTCTAGCTACGGTTCTCGCATCAAAGATGAGGCTGTAGCCTTTGATGAAGCCAGTGATATTGGCTTTGTTCATTGTCACGAACAATACCCACTTTTGTTGGGATATCACAATTTTGCAGTTTTCTTCCCAGGAGAACCTCATCAGCCTAACGGTTATGCAGGTATGGAAGATAAAGTTCGCAAATATTTATTTAAAATTTTAATCGATTAGTCAGTTAGGAGGAGCAAACAATGGCACATAAAGGATCTGGATTGATAAAAGCGGCATTCGATACGGATAACTTTCTGATGCGTTTTTGCGAGAAAGTTTTAGATATCGTGACGGTTAACCTACTCTTTGTTGTGTCTTGTTTGCCTATTGTGACTATTGGAGTAGCTAAAATCAGTCTCTATCAGACAATCTTTGAAGTGAAGCGCAGCCGTCGTATTCCTGTTTTCAAAATCTATATTAGAGCCTTTAAGCAAAATTTGAAATTAGGTTTTCAGTTAGGTTTGCTGGAATTAGGAATCTTTTTGATCAGTGTGGTTGACTTATCACTATTTTGGAGTCAAACTGGTGTTGCCTTTCAGCTCATTAAAGCTATTTGCTTGGGAATTCTGATATTTTTAACCCTAGTTATGTTGGCTAGCTATCCAATTGCTGCACGCTATGAATTAACTTGGAAAGAAGTGCTCCAAAAGGGCTTGCTTTTGGTAAGTTTTAATTTCGTTTGGTTCTTCTTGATGCTTGCAATTATTTTGTTAATCATGATGCTTCTCTATCTATCAGGCTTTACTCTAGTGCTTGGTGGTTCAGCATTTCTACTCTTTGGCTTTGGTCTTCTTGCCTTTTGCCAAGCTGGATTAATGGAAAAATTGTTTGCTAAATATCAAGCAGATTGAAAATGATATGAAACTACTTTCAAACAAGAAAAGCTACGGGAGATGAATAGAAATTAAAATCTAAGTGGCTGAGATGTATTGAAAGCGCTTTTTACAAGGTGTATACTAAAATAGTAAAAAATCATCTGCTCAAAGCAGAAAAAAGAAATCTTAGGAGAAATCTATGTCAGATTTAAAAAAATATGAAGGTGTCATTCCTGCCTTCTACGCATGTTATGATGATGCGGGTGAAGTTAGCCCAGAACGTACTCGTGCCTTGGTGCAATACTTTATTGATAAAGGTGTTCAAGGACTTTACGTTAATGGTTCTTCAGGTGAGTGTATCTACCAAAGTGTAGAAGACCGTAAATTGATCTTAGAAGAAGTTATGGCAGTTGCCAAAGGTAAATTGACCATCATTGCTCACGTAGCTTGTAACAATACCAAAGACAGTATTGAACTGGCTCGTCATGCAGAAAGTTTGGGAGTAGATGCTATCGCAACAATCCCACCAATTTACTTCCGTTTGCCTGAGTACTCAGTAGCAAAATACTGGAACGACATCAGTGCAGCAGCACCAAATACAGACTATGTTATCTATAACATTCCTCAATTGGCAGGTGTTGCTTTGACTCCAAGTCTTTACACAGAAATGTTGAAGAACCCACGTGTGATTGGTGTTAAAAACTCTTCAATGCCAGTTCAAGATATTCAAACTTTTGTTAGTCTTGGTGGCGAAGATCATATCGTCTTTAATGGTCCAGATGAGCAGTTCCTAGGTGGTCGTCTCATGGGAGCAAAAGCTGGTATCGGTGGTACTTATGGTGCTATGCCAGAACTCTTCTTGAAACTCAACCAATTGATTGCAGATAAAGACCTAGAAACAGCGCGTGAATTGCAATACGCTATCAACGCTATCATCGGTAAATTGACTGCAGCTCATGGGAATATGTACTGTGTGATTAAAGAAGTCTTGAAAATCAATGAAGGACTTAACATCGGATCAGTTCGTTCTCCACTTACACCAGTGACCGAAGAAGATCGTCCAGTTGTAGAAGCAGCTGCTCAATTGATTCGTGAAACTAAGGAGCGTTTCCTCTAATCAATAGGAGGCTTTATGACTAATTACGTTGCAATTGATATTGGTGGAACTAATATCAAATACGGTTTAATTGACCAAGATGGACAACTTGTAGAGTCTAACGAAGTAGCGACTGAGGCTCATAAGGGCGGTCCACACATCTTACAAAAAACAAAAGATATCGTAGCTAGCTATCTCGAAAAAGGTCCAGTGGCAGGTGTGGCGATTTCCTCAGCGGGAATGGTTGATCCTGATAAGGGTGAGATTTTCTATGCTGGTCCACAGATCCCGAACTATGCAGGGACTCAATTTAAAAAAGAAATTGAAGAAAGTTTCCAAGTTCCTTGTGAAATTGAAAATGATGTCAACTGTGCAGGGCTAGCAGAAGCTGTTTCTGGATCTGGAAAAGGTGCAGGAATAACGCTATGTTTGACCATCGGAACAGGTATCGGCGGTTGCTTAATCATTGACGGCCAGATTTTCCATGGATTTAGTAATTCTGCCTGTGAAGTTGGCTATATGCATATGCAAGATGGGGCTTTCCAAGATTTAGCTTCTACAACTGCCTTGGTTGAGTATGTAGCTAAGGCTCATGGTGAAGAAGTAGCCCATTGGAATGGTCGTAGAATTTTCAAAGAAGCTACAGAAGGCAATAAACTCTGTATGGAGGGGATTGACCATATGGTGGATTACCTTGGTAAGGGTCTCGCAAATATTTGTTATGTTGCCAATCCAGAAGTTGTCATCCTTGGTGGTGGCATTATGGGGCAAGAAGCAATTTTGAAACCAAAAATCCGTAAGGCTTTGAAAGATTCGCTTGTTCCAAGTTTGGCAGACAAGACTCGACTTGAATTTGCCCACCATCAGAATACTGCTGGTATGCTCGGAGCATATTATCATTTCAGAACCAAACAGTCCTAAATTGGCTTTGCCAATTTAGGTTTTTTTGGCAGGGAAAAAGCTAGGTAAAAGTTTAATAAAACTTTGGAAGCCCTTGCATTTCTTGGGATAATATAGTATATTTATTATACTGAGAAATCTCGAAAAAGCGGTTGTAAAATCAAGTCATTTTTTTATTCAGAAAAAATGTAAGCGATTTCTAAAAATGAATTTAACAGAAGATAAGAGTGGGAGGAAGAAGAGTTTTATAGTAGGTACTGAGAAATAAAATTGTCGCCAGCAGAAACTGGGCTCTTGCAGTAGCTGACTGCTTTTGTTCATTAGGAGAATTTGATGAAACAGTATTTTTTTGAAAGAAGTCGTATATTTAGTATTCGTAAACTAACGGTTGGTGTAGCCTCTGTGGCAGTTGGACTGGCTTTTTTTGCATCTGGAAATGTTGCCGCTAACGAAGTTGTGACAGAGCCAAAACTGGAAGTAGAAGGTCAAGCAAAAGAAGTAATCGATGTTGATAAAGAAAAAGCGGAAGCAGTTAAGGAAACTAAAGAAGTAGTGAGTCCTGTTAATGAAGAAGTTGCTAAACAAGCAACTCCTGCTATAGAAAAAGTAACAGAAGAGGCTAAAACTACTGAAGAGGCTGGAGATTTACTTCCAGAAGAAATTCCTGACCGTGCTTATCCTGATACGCCAGTGAAAAAAATTGATACTTCAGCTATTGTATCAGAAAAGGATAGCCCGAAAGTAGAAACTAAGAGTATTCTAAAAGCTGAAGAAGCAAGTGCAACTGGAGGAGAGAAAGAAAATAGAGCCATTATCAATGGTGGTCAGGATCTCAAACATATTGACTATGAAGGACAACCAGCTACATCTGCGACTATGGTTTATAGCATTTTTAGCTCTCCACTTGCAAATGGTGGGAAGCAGGATTATCTCAATTCTGGCTCTGGTATCTTTGTTGCACCAAATATTATCTTGACAGTAGCACACAACTTCTTAGTCAAGGATGCGGATACCAATGCGGGATCTATCCGTGGTGGTGATACTGCTAAGTTCTACTACAATGTCGGTTCTAATACTCCAAAAGAAAGATCATTGCCAACTTCAGGAAAAACTGTTTTGTTCCAAGAAAAGGATATTCATTTCTGGAATAAAGAAAAGTTTGGTGAAGGATACAAGAATGACCTAGCCTTGGTTGTGGCTCCAGTTCCAGTACAGATTGCAAGTCCAAATAAGGCAGCAACCTTTACTCCGTTAGCAGAGCATCGGGAATACAAAGCTGGAGAACCTGTTAGTACCATTGGTTATCCTACAGATTCAAGCTCACCAGAATTGAAGGAGCCGATTGTGCCAGGTCAGTTGTATAAGGCTGACGGTGTTGTCAAAGGCACTGAAAAATATGATGATAAGGGAACAGTAGGTGTTACCTATCGTTTGACTTCTGTATCAGGTCTTTCTGGTGGTGGGATCATCAATGGCGATGGTAAAGTCATCGGAATTCACCAACGTGGGACTGTTGATAATGCGAACATCGCTGAACAAGACCGCTTCGGTGGAGGTCTAGTCTTGTCTCCAGAACAATTAGCATGGGTTAAAGACATCATTGAAAAATACGGTGTCAAAGAAGGCTGGTATCAAGGTGACAACGATAATCGCTATTACTTTGATTCAAAAGGACAATTACTCAGAAATACCACAGCTGTCATCGGTGGAAACAAGTATGCCTTTGACAATAGCGGTCTTGCTACCCTAGTTGAAGGCGTTGACTATGGTCGTGTAGTTATCGAACATGTGGACCAAAATGATAACCCAGTCAAAGAAAACGATACTTTTGTAGACAGGGCAGAAGTTGGTGCACAATTCAATTATAACTACAAATCGGAAATTGAAAAAACAGATTTCTACAAAAAGAATAAAGAAAAATATGAGATTGTTTCAATTGGTGATTCTCCAGTCAATAAACAATTGAAAGACGCTTGGGATGAGGATCATAGTGTTGTGAGCAAGGCTCCCGCAGGAACTCGTGTCATTAAAGTAGTCTATAAAGTTAACAAAGGTTCCTTTGAGGTTCACTATCGCTTAAAAGACTCTGATAAAGAGTTGACGACTGCAGATGTGGACAATAACGAAGGTAAAGAATACGATGTTTCCTTTGTTCATAAATTCCAAGCTAAAGAAATTGCAGGTTATCGTGCAGTAAATGCAAGTCAAGAAGCAACTATCAAGCATAAAGGGGTGAATGAAGTTATTTTTGAATACGAAAAGATTGAAGATCCAAAACCAGCAACTCCTGTAACTCCAGTGGTTGATCCAAAAGATGAAGAAACAGAAATTGCTGCTTACGGTCCACTTCCAAGCAAGGCTCAATTGGACTACCACAAGGAAGAATTGGCTGCCTTCATCCACTATGGTATGAATACCTACACTAACTCTGAGTGGGGTAACGGTAGAGAAAATCCTCAAAACTTTAACCCGACAAACCTTGATACAGACCAGTGGATTAAGACCTTGAAGGATGCTGGGTTCAAACGAACAATCATGGTTGTCAAACACCATGACGGTTTTGTGATTTATCCATCTAAATATACAGACCATACGGTGGCTGCAAGTCCATGGAAAGATGGTAAGGGAGACCTTCTCGAAGAAATCTCTAAATCAGCGACTAAGTATGATATGAATATGGGTGTTTACTTATCACCATGGGATGCCAACCATCCTAA
>CAJPKC010000015.1 GCA_905370255.1 Streptococcus oralis | reverse complement strand
TAGGGCAGTCCCTACCCTTTAGTGATGCCGTAGCATCTCAGTACACCTTTCTCGCCTCTCTGGACTCGATTAAAGGTTCAGTTCAATTTGTTCTATTATAGCGCTTTTATAAGGGAATGTCAAAGGGGGATGACACCCAAATATCTATTCAAGTATCTTTATAAGCTCTTCATTTTGTTTGTCATAATAGTTAAAATAGCTTGAATCAATACCCAAACAATCAATAAGAAGCAATCGCAAGTTTTCAGAAAGTTGTTTTAACTTCTTACGACTTAATAATCGCGTATCAATTTCTGACAAACCGTGAGCAACTTTATTTCGTTCACCATTCAAACTTAAAATGACATTAATCGCTGTTTGAAGCTGAGAGTCATATTCATAGAACTCAAGGATATTCAAGTAAGATAATAGATTAAGTGTTGATTGTACTGAAAAAATGCGTTCTTCAGTATCTTCAATCCCCCTAGATTTTTTCATTTTCTTATCAATATCGTCTAAAATTGCCTCACAATCAGGAAAATCTGGATTAAGTTTTGGCAGATTGCCATCAAATACGATTAAGCCCTCATGATCTTTTTTGATGGTTTCTTCGATGACAAATTCAGCTAGTGATTTTGCCTTAATCAAGACATCAGCAATATGCTCACGTTCTTTTAAAACATCAATCATCAAATAGTAATTTAAAGCCTTCTTTTGGGGGTCTTCGAGAGGAAACGAAAGGATATCTGAAAGAATAGACTGGTTTTTAAAAACACGTGAAAAATCGTTTAGCTTCTCACGAATATAAGCAATTCTCTTTTTAGAAAGTAATTTATTATATTCTTTTCGATTGATTATGGCTTCTGCTGCTTGATAATCAAAGGAAGCAATTAAACTTCTAAGATGACGTTTGACTAATGCTTGCGTGAACTTCTCAGATTTATCTTTAATACTTCGGTCAACAAAATCTAGACTATTATCTTGATTTTCCACAATAAGAGCATCTATCTCAGAGTCGGTCAGAGGCTTGTATTCTCTGTTTGCTCCTTTTTTAGGAGTAGCAACCTGAATAGCTTGAGTATTATAGTCATTGATACGGTTAAGGGCAAAGAGAGCTGATATAATTTGTGGTGTACCTGATGATAAGTTTAAGATGATTTCGTCATCGTCATTAGTATACTTCTGAACAATCATCCCCATTACTTCATACATTTTGTCGAAAAGAAAGACTTCGTCGTTATTCAAGATTGTAGAGTCAATTTCAATGATAGGGTTATAGCCTTCGATTGAGAGCAAAACCTTATTTATCAAATCTTGTTTGACCAACATTTCTTGACTATATACAAGGACAATCTTGTCAGGTCTATAATTTCTTGCGATATGAAGTAACGCTGCATCGTGATTATTACTTATAGGATCGGTTGTTCCTACAGCTGAGATTAAAATTTTCAATTTGAATTACCTCTTTAGTTCAACTTAGTTAATAATTTCTTATTCAAATCCTGATAAAAATTAAAATCACTCTGGCTAAAATGGTATTGTTCTCTAACTAGAGTTTTTAAGGTTTTCATAGCTATCCCTAGTTGTTTAACTGCATCTGAGTCCAAAGGACTTAAGCTGTGGGCAACCTTATTTCTAGAAGAATTCATCTCAATAATTGGAGAGATTGTTCTCTTAAGTTTAAATTCTTTCGTTGCTTTTAAAAGTTTACTGTAATCAAAGAGACTTAGATAATATTTCTGAATATCTTCACAATATTCATCTATTAAACCTGGGTATCTTTTTTCAATATAGTCTTCCAAAATAAACTCAGTTAAGTTTTTAATTCGTATAAAACTTTCACTGACGTTCCCACGTTCTCTTTGCAGTTCAATGGTCAAATAGGCGCTAAGAATTTTTTGTTCTTCTTCCTTCAATTTTTTATGACGTAACCCTTTTGGAACATCTTGTTTAGACAGACAGTTAACAACATCACGGATTTCTTCTCGAACACTTTTTAAATTCGGAAAATCTGTTAATTGGTCTAGGATGTCTAGTGCCGCCTTATAATCAAACTTCTCGATAAAATCTCGAGCAGTCTTCTTCAAGAGAGCCTGACTAAATTTTTCAGCATTATCTTCAATCGTTCGGTCAATAAAATTGAATTTATTATCTTCATTGACTTCGATGAGTTCATCAATGTTCTCATCATTATCATGACCGATGTTCTCGTTTGAAGCGTGTTCAGGACTCGAAACTTGAACCGCTTTGACATTGATACCACTTAAACGATTAATCACAAATAGAGCAGATTTGATTTGAGGTGTTGCACTAGAAAGATTTAAGATAAATTCATCTTCTTTAGTATAGTATTCTTGCAAAATATCAGAGAAACGTTGAAACATCACATCAAAAATATGAACTTCATTATCACTAATAATGGAATCATGAATTATGAGTTCAGGCTCATAGTTAGGAGCAATAGAAAACAAGGCTTTTTCAATATTACCTTGTTTTTTTGCAGTATGTTCTGAAAAAATCAATATAACTTTTTCGGGACGATATTTTCTTGCAATATGAATTAAGGCGCCATCATGAAAATTTCTAAAAGGGTCTGTGTCACCTACAGCTGATATAAGTACTCTCATTTATCAATCTCCTTAATCATGAAATTAGCTTTTCCCATTTCATAAAAGGACTCGTGGTTCTTGATTAATGAATGATTACCGGATGGAATTTTAACCGTTTTAAGAGGTGCTTTTGTGAGCTTAAGAACTCCTTTTTTAACCATTTTAGTTTTCATTCGACTGTATCGTCTTTGTAAAATACCATCAGCCTGTTCAAATAGGGTCTTTGTCCATGCACCGCTCCCTGCACCTAAATAAATTGGGTATTGGAGATTGGCTTGAATCTTATCATCAGGAAATTCAGATAGGAAAAATGCTTTATAGTCTTTATAAAACGCTTGTGCTCTCTTACCTAATTCTTCAATCAATCTTCCAGCTTCATCAGTGGTTGTTGTAATCTCAAAATCAATTTTTGTTAATGGAGAAATTGATTCTCTATACAAAGGGAGTGGTTTAGCTTTATTGGTTTTCGCTGAATAATCCCATTTCTGGACCAGGATAAGATTCTTATTATCAAAAGGTTTACTATCACTCACACGGATTGCATTAAACAAATCATCGAATTCTTTACCCTTTTTTGGTCCCCAAGGGATTAGGTTTTTATTCTCTTTTGGAAATCTTCCAAAGTCATTTACTGCATTTTCATTATTCCACTTAGGTGTAGTATTCATTAAAATAGTACGAATAGCACCTTTTAATGAGCTACCAGGAATATAGGGATTACCAAAAGCATCACGAATAAACTTATTAACTTCGTTAATAGCTCCGGCTGAATTAGGATTTCTGTCCGATTCTAAACCTGTTTCAGAGATACTATAACCTCCAAAAGAACGCTCTGCAATTCGGTTATCATTTAAGAAAGAAATAAGACGGTTATTACGTGCATTTGGACGAGTTTGAATTAGAAATGCCTCAAACTTTTCAGCAAGCCTCTTCTCTACCATTTTATTATAGAATTTCCCCATGTCAGGAAAGTAAAACTTCTTATTTTCATAGATAAATTCTCTAGAGGTATATTTCTCTCCATTGCCAATATGAACTGGAGCAAGTGTCAGGAGGCTCAATTTAAATGTTCTATAGTCATTTTTCATTTTTATACCTCCAATTTAAAGAAGAGTGGTTTAGCATAATTTAAAACAGCATGAGGGAAATCAAGTGGTCTCACATCGACAATCTGCCCTTCAAATGTTTTACTAAAAGTTGAACCAGAAGTAAATTTGTAAAGATCTTGCTTACGATAATTCTCATTGGTAGCATGACTAAATGCAAAACCACTTGATTTAGTTAATAAGTAATGACCATCTTCCATTGCTTCTTCAAGGTCAGCATCTACAGGAAGTGCTGTCGTAAGGGTCATCACTTTATCGGAATGATTCTTAGTCAGTCTAACTGACAATTCAAGTGGGATATTTTGAATATCTAACTCAAAACGACCATAACCACTTGAACGCTTTCCACCAAGACCTGAATACTGAAGACTAGTCATTAACTCATTAAGCAAATCAGATTCGTTTGCGATGACGTAAAGCGACGTATCGTTTGAAAATCTGGTTGTAGCAACTTGATAGAGATTGCCATCTTTATGTGGTTGATTTTTTGTCACAGTATCAAAGACAGCATGCTCTTCATTTTCAAATAAATCTCCATTGAGATAATCATCAAGATTTTCTAGAGCAAGAAATTGCAATTTCTTAGACAATTTTGCTTGACGGCGAACCTCTTTGACATCAACGGATTGATCTATTTGGTCATGTTTGGGATAACCAATAGGCTTTGGCAAAAAGGGACCAAATTGAAATGGAAAGGCATCTGTGAGCGTGAAATCGTCCTGGTTTGCTTCAGCAAGAAATGCATCGAGTTTTCCCATTTTTAGGGCTTCTAGCACTAGGGCTGAGAAGATACGGTCTGCTGAGAATGTTAATTTTGAGCTATCAAGAGTGCCCGAACCAAAATGAGCATTCTGAAAGGTCATAATATACAGTTTATAGGTCATATTAGACCTCCACAGTTAAAAGTTCATTCAATGTTTTAACATCATAATTTCCAAATACGGTAGTAGCTTTGAGGTTTTCAAAAGCAACCTTACCGTAACCTCGAGATCCAGAACCTCCAAGATAATCAAGTTCAAGAAGTTTTAAGCCATCTCGAATCACTTTGAAATCTTCCTCGACTTGATTTTCATTCTCATCTGTAATTTCATAAATCAACTCGAAATCAAAGGTACTGTTACGAATAGCACGTTCAATTTGTCTTGGATTGGCTTCGGCTGTGATACGGTCAATTGTTTTTGCAAATTTTACTTCTGTATAACTTCTTACTCCAAGAGAGTCTATCTCATCAGCGGTTGACAAAAAGGCATCACGAAAAATCAAGCGTCCCATTTTGAATCGTTTATCTTTACTATTCCCAAATAAACGGCTAAGAATATCAGTGTCGTCGCTTGGTTTCTCAGCTACTTTTTCATTATAAACCTTGGCAAGAAGAGTTCTCATTTTTCCTTTGAGACTTGAACCAGGAATGATTGGTAGGTTGGTAATAGGATCTTTAATAACAGGCGAATCGATTGCACCAATGGCCGCAAAAGCATCGCTTCCACCAATATGGAGGCCTGTCTCTAAACGAATTTGAGCTGAAAATTTAATCTTAGCGAATGTCATTAATCTTTACCTCCATAAAACTTGAAATAGGCTACTAGTGCTTCCATATATCTACAAAATCTTTGAAGTGTCTCTCTATCTTTGATTTCCTTAAGAGCATCCAGTATTTGAGCTTTTTCTACCAAATCTTTTACCGCAATCTCTCTACCTGCTTGGTAGACAAATTGTACTCTTAAATAAGCAATACGATCAAGGAGAGCATCATATTCTTTGACCTTACTCTCGTCAAAAAGTGTACTAGTTAAGCTCAGCAAGTTTCTGAGTTTACTTGTTGTAAGAAAGAAAGCATCCGGATTCTTTCTGTTCCTAGTATTTCTTTCTAGTTTTAAAATTGCTTTTTCTGCAATATCAACGTAATTCTCATCAGTCAAGATTGTCATATCCTAATCCTTTCTAATCTCATAGATATAGAGAAGCAAGGCTAACTCTGCTTCTTTTCTATCCTTGTCATCCTTATTTGTGTACCAAGAATAGAATAAATTCTTAAATGTTTTAAATTTATCCCTGTCTGTTTCACGCGTCAATTCTTCAAGTCGTGTTAAATAATAAGCTAAACGTGCCATATTCATACGATCATGATTTCGAAGCAATTCAATCAATTTATAAATGAAATTCTTGCCTCGTTCATCTTGGTGATTAAAGAAATAGCGAATCTGCTCTAACTTATCGTCGTAAACATTAGTGATAAACTGGTCAAATTTTAGGGTATAGTCGGAACTAAAGAGTGAAATACTATCTTTCTCATTACCTTTAGCCGCTTCTTCTAGCTCCCCTGTTTGATGTGCCATCAAGCTAATAGGGGTCTTATCAGCAAATAGACCGATACCAGCTGAGAGTGTTAGTTTTCCATTTGTCCATTTAATGAAGTTCTGACGAAGTTCAACAGTAAAGGCAATAATATCTTGCCAAGAGCCAATGGCAAAAACATCGTCCCCACCGGCATAGATGATAGAGAGCTTCTTATCACTAGCAAACTGGTTAATATAAACCTTGAAGAAAAGACTCATGCTTCGAGAGAAAGTGGCTGAGCGTGATAGGGTACTATATTGTCCATTTCCTTGTTGGGAGAAGCCGGCCATAAAAGCAGCCCCCAAATCATCCACGTCAAGACGTACAACAGCTAAACGTTTAATACCTAATCCATTTTCGTTTTTAGATAAGGCAGCATAATTGTAAATTTCATCACACTGGTAATCCCCAACAAAAACATGGGTTGCCTTAACCGTACCAGCCTTATAGTCATTTTTGACATAGACACGGGAAAAATCCTCTTGGCTTAGCTTTTCAAATGCAATACCTTTAAGACAGGCATTTGGTCCAATCGGGAGCCCTTCATTTTCAGTGATAATGAAATGGTCATGGGCAATCTCTTTAGAAAAATGATACAAGCCTCGACAAATGTTGCACACTTTCTGCTCATGATAAGAAACTAAATTTTCAACGGAATGACAAATCTCACACTCTCTTTCAGAGGATTTTCCGCCCCTGTTCAACAACATAAGGGTTTGATAATCATACCTTGAGATTTTTTTCTCAGAAATCATGCGACTAGCCTTTTGATAGACCTGTCTATAGCTTTCAGGTGAGTTCAGTTCGCTCATGATATCCTTAGCCGCAAAGCTTCCCCAACCAAAGGCAACATATAATCTGGTTTGGAAATTAGCCAATAAAAATTGATTGAAATCTTTTTCAAATTGAATAAGTGTTTCTACCGTTTTTTCAGTATTGGCTAAGACAAAGTAAGCATGTCCCCCACCGACATAGAGCAAATTAGCCCGGTTAAGGCCTAGTTTATCAAGCAAACTATCTGCGATATACTCACTCATAAAGTCAAGATACAAAGATCTAGCCTTCAATTGCTTAGCAGCACCACTAGTCGCTATATTATAGATGAAGTCTTGAATCCCTGATAAGTCAAAGCTAGCCAGGAGAAAAGCTTCTTCCTCATAAAAGGCTGATGCTTTAGTAAACAAGTCCTCTTTATAGTTATGATGACCTTTATCTTCCAAGTAATCATAGATGGCTAGAGCAAAAGCTGCCGTCAGACGACTATGCTCAGCAAGTGAAATATCAGCGATTTCCTTAGTATTAGTTGAAGATGGCACAAAAGAGAGAGTCGCTTCGAACAGATTTAACAAAGAGTCAATTTGTGCTTGGTTAAACTCAAATTCTGCCAATTCATTTTTGATACGAGTCGCAATCGCCGCATAATCACCTTTTGAGAAGGGTTCATAGGTTGCAGACGCAAAGTTAGGTTCAGATTTCAAGTTTAAAACCGTCGGTTTAAAGTAGCGTTTATCCGTTTGCGCTCCAAAAACGTTAAAAATATCAGCCTGGTTTGTGTAAGTGTCCCAAATCTTAGCTGATGCTTCCTCATCGCTCTCCTCATTTGACTGTCTTCTGTCGACACCTGATGCGATGTTATCAGAGATATAAGTTATGTAAGCAAGATGGTCATTGTCAAGTTTATCACTCTGGTAGTTAGCCATGTGATATCTAATTTGATCGGAAATAACCTGATTATCAGCAATCTCATCAAACCAATCCGCGCCTACCAAGGCGTGTTTTTTTCGTTCTCCTGTCGCCCTTTGAATGACCTTACCGATATCATGCAAAAGGGCTCCGTAAAATAAATCAATCTTTTCTTTCTTCAAGCTTTATCCCTCCCATACCGAGACTAGTTTTCATGCCAAGACCTGAATATTCACCGAATGTTAGAAGCATTTTGACATAAGCTTTTAGAGTTTGAGCGCCTTGTATTTTAAAGGTTAACCTTCCTCTAAAGGCAGGGATTCGTTGCCCGTGCACCCTGAAATAACTGGTCTCCAAGCGATAATTCGTGATAGTGCTGTGTTCAGATAGGTAATCTAAGGTATCCTCTTCAATTTCAAGCTGATTTTCAACCAACCTTCCATACTTTTGCATCAAACTCTGAAAAATCAAACGCATAGACGGGAAGATGACGTAGGAACCTTGTGATTTGAAACCTGTCGGAGTTTCAAAAAAGATTGAAAAATAGGTTTGATTGTCCTCACTATTGAAAATCTCTAACAGTTTATCGGCTCCCAACTCCTGAATCTCAACTTTTTCGACACTGAGTTTAGATAAGTCGTTTAAAGACACCTCTTTAATCTTTAACAAGGTCATAAAAACTTTATCCTCGAGGTCATCTGTAAGTAGATGCACGACCCACTGCGTGTCCTCTCTTCCTTGGATTACCTTGGTTGCATAAGGGTTTGTTTGCTGCTGATGCAGATAATCAACATAGTCACTATCCAACTGCTCCATCAAGAAGCCATGAAATTTAACAGCCAAATCTTGTGCAGGATGGTCGACCCTTTTAAAAGTAAATACTAATTTTTTCATTCGACTCCTTCATCTTTGTATGAAAAAACCCCAAAAGCTGAAAGTACTTTTCACCTGATTGGGGCGCCCTTAATGTGCTTTTAGTCTAACACTTTCTGGAAGCGGTGTCAAGACTGTTTTCAAAATTTTCAAAAAAGTCCCCTCTCGAGGTGAATAGGTTTATATCCGACAACGCCATGATGTTCGATGGTAAACCGCTTACGGAGTTTCCGTCCCCTAGCGAGGTAAATAGGTTTATATCTTTGGAACAAGAGAAGGCATTCAACAAAGCTTTTGGAAGTTTCCGTCCCCTAGCGAGGTGGATAGGTTTATATCGATTATGTACTTTACATACCTACAAGGACTAGGTAATGAGTTTCCGTCCCCTCTCGAGGTATATAGGTTTATATCGAGACAACAGACTTTGTTAAGCTAATCAATTTAATGGTTTCCGTCCCCTCGCGAGGTGAATAGGTTTATATCGTTACTCAAAGGTAAATGAAAATGGCAAACACAACCGTTTCCGTTCCCTCGCGAGGTGGATAGGTTTATATTTCCGAGTCGTTTTCCAAAGGAAGCAAGAGACGATTTGTTATCGTCCCCTCTCGAGGTATATAGGTTTATATCAGGGTTATTTTCAGGACTATATAACTCTATATGGTGTGTTTCCGTCCCCTCTCGAGGTATATAGGTTTATATCCTAAGACAGACGTTACAGGATGCTGTTGACAATGGGTTTCCGTCCCCTCTCGAGGTATATAGGTTTATATCCTAAGACAGACGTTACAGGATGCTGTTGACAATGGGTTTTCGTCCCCTCGCGAGGTATATAGGTTTATATCACAATGATTAATAAAGTAATTCTAACGGGACGTCTTGTGTTCCCGTCCCCTTTCGAGGTACATAGGTTTATATCCTACTTTGAAAACTTTGGAATATCAAATTACAGGGTTTCCGTCCCCTTGCGAGGTGAATAGGGTTATATCCGAATAATGTAGTTTTGAGTGGTCGTTTGGCTGTTGTTTCCGTCCCCTCGCGAGGTGGATAGGTTTATATCACATTATGGCGGACGGTTCCAGAGTTGATGATCTAACGTTTCCGTCCCCTCTCGAGGTATATAGGTTTATATCATGTCAAAACAAAAACGTATGGAGCGCCTTCACGCGCGTTACCGTCCCCTCTCGAGGTACATAGGTTTATATCACTACGAGTAGTCAACAGACCTATTGAAACGGTAGTGTTTCCGTCCCCTCTCGAGATAGATAGGTTTATATCATGATTGGTGTCTTACCAATAGTTTTTTGGTCTATTCCGTTTCCGTCCCCTCTCGAGGTACATAGGTTTATATCCTCTTGTAGCCGTTGAAGGCGAATTCCGTCAAGGAAATAAATTACCGTCCCCTCTCGAGTATATAGGCTTATATCTGTCTTGTGCGGAACACTCGCTCTTGCTACTGCTCTGTCACCGTCCCTTCTCAAGGTATATAGGTTTATATTGCAGAAAGAAGGGAAGCACTCATGACTGATACAGAAAGAGTTTCCGTCCCCTCTCGAGGTAGATAAGTTTATATCAAGCCAGAGTTTCAAGGTGGTATTCCGGGCATCCCAGAGTTTCCGTCCCCCTATCGAGGCACATAGGTTTATATCCAAACTAAGTATATTAATGTCCTTAAGGATATGGCGTTTCCGTCCCCTCTCGAGGCAAATAGGTTTACATCAAAGAGGTTTATACTTGTTTGAATCCTAAAGATAGTGTTTCCGTCCCCTCTCGAGGTATATAGGTTTATATCCAAAAGCGTTGGCACCAGCACCAGTAGAATCTCAACCGTTTCCGTCCCCTCTCGAGGTATATAGGTTTATATCTCAAACTTGCTAAATGTGCTATCAAGTTTGATAAAGACGTTTCCGTCCCCTCTCGAGGTATATAGGTTTATATCGATTCCCGCACGGTTCGTAGCAAAATCGATGGTGTGTTTCCGTCCCCTCTCGAGGTATATAGGTTTATATCAAAGCGATTGGCGAGTTTATCTGTCAGAACTCGAAGTTTCCGTCCCCTCTCGAGGTATATAGGTTTATATCCTGAAACTTACGTAGTTCCACAATGGGAATCATACAGTTTCCGTCCCCTCTCGAGGTATATAGGTTTATATCTCTACTATCAGATGATGATAGTAAAGCCAAAGAGTTGTTTCCGTCCCCTCTCGAGGTATATAGGTTTATATCGATTATGGAAAATTATATTATTGAAATGAAAAACGGTGTTTCCGTCCCCTCTCGAGGTA
>CAJPKC010000014.1 GCA_905370255.1 Streptococcus oralis | reverse complement strand
GCATAGCCCGGTTAGGAGATTTAACCATGCTATCGTAGACGCTACTGCGATGGCGAGTATCTAATTCTGTCATCTGATTCCCTCTCACGTATTTTTTTATTATTATAGCACAATTTACGGCCCAACGACAGAAGAAAATTCTTGAATTTTCAGACAATTTAGCTCAATTGCTTGCTTGCTAAAATAGTTTACAGTTATATCTTGACTTTTAAAAACAAAGTGATATCATTTAGATATCATAAAGAAAGAAGGGTTCGTCCCATGGAAGAAAAAATTTTAACCCAAAAGAAAAACGGCTTAGCCGCCCTTATAGGCTTGCTAGTTGGGGATCTTGTCTTAGTTTTAGCCTTTATTAGTGCGATTGCTAGTCTACCAGAAGGTTTTCCACTTGCGATTGCAGTTATTACCTGTATTTTTCTCTTTATTGCTAGTCTGGTGTGCTATGCGGGGATCAAAATTATTAAACCGCAAGAGGCCTTGGTTTTGACCTTGTTTGGGAACTATATTGGAACCATTCGAGAAGCGGGTATTTACTTTGTCAATCCCTTCTGTGTCGCTGTCAATCCTGCCAATAACACCCGCTTGGGCCAAAGTGGTGATGTCACCACCAAGTCACCCATGTCTGTCAGTAAAACAGCAGAAGGTAACAATATTTCTATCGAGACAGGTAAAAAGAATATTTCCTTAAAAGTGATGACCTTGAATAACTCTCGTCAGAAGATTAATGACTGTTTGGGAAATCCTGTAGAAATCGGTATTGCAGTCACTTGGCGTGTAGTGGATACGGCTAAAGCAGTCTTCAATGTGGATAACTACAAAGAATATCTCTCATTGCAGTGTGATAGTGCTCTTCGTAATATTGTCCGCATCTATCCTTATGATGTAGCTCCTAATGTCGATACGACAGGAGACGGCCAGGCAGATGAGGGTAGCCTAAGAGGCTCCAGTGAAATTGTGGCCAGTCGTATTCGAGAAGAGATTCAAGCACGTGTAAAAGATGCTGGACTCGAAATTCTAGAAGCTCGTATTACCTACTTGGCCTATGCTCCAGAAATCGCAGCTGTGATGCTTCAACGCCAACAAGCGTCTGCCATTATCGATGCGCGGAAGATGATTGTCGATGGAGCAGTTGGGATGGTTGAAATGGCCCTTGAACGCCTGAGCGAAGGAGAGATTGTAGAGCTAGACGAAGAACGGAAGGCTGCCATGGTTTCGAACCTTCTTGTCGTTCTCTGTGGCAATCATGATGCACAACCAATTGTTAATACGGGAAGTCTCTATTAAGAATGGCTGACCAAAAGAAAAAACAGATTCCACTTAGATTGTCAGCCAAGTTATATGCTGCTATCGCATCATGGGCAGAAGATGACTTTCGATCGGTCAATGGGCAGATCGAGTACCTGCTGACAGAATGTGTCAAACAACGAAAAAAGGATGGCAAATACGTTTCGGAAACGATTGATGAGCCATTTGAAATAGACCTTTAAGGAGAACTCCTGTCCCATTTGATGGGGCGGGAGATTTTTTTAACAATTTTTTGTCAAGTAACTTTACTTTACAAAAAAGTTTTGTTATACTGTTAAAGTTGATGAAAATCAAACCTAATTGAATTTATATCTTAAAAGGAGAAAAACGAAATGGCAGTACCTGCACGTCGCACATCAAAAGCGAAGAAAAACAAACGTCGTACGCACTACAAAGTAACAGCTCCATCTGTAAACTTTGACGAAGCAACTGGAGATTACTCACGTTCACACCGTGTATCACTTAAAGGATACTACAAAGGACGTAAGATCGCTAAAGCTGCATCAGCTGAATAATAGAAGGGAGATACCATGCGCGTAAATATTACACTTGAACACAAAGAATCTGGTGAACGCTTGTACCTTACTTCTAAAAACAAACGTAACACTCCAGACCGTCTTCAATTGAAGAAATACTCACCAAAACTTCGCAAACACGTTGTGTTTACAGAAGTTAAATAATTGAGTTTAAAAAGTCGTTGAAAATCAATTTCAACGACTTTTTTCTTTTTGCCAAATGCGAACTATTGCACTAAAAACCAACCGAATCACTACTTTTTTTGAAAACCAATTTGTCAAATTAATCTAGACAATTTTACCTGACTCAAAAAAACTTGATATGGAGTTTAGTAATTAAATCCATAATTTTCCCTAAAATTCAATATATATCTTATTGGATAATGAAAAATTTTGCTTTACACTTCTATTTAATGGGTGGATGGGCTGTCCCCACTTTGTTAATGGTGCAAAAGAATATACTCGAATATCATTCTCCTTAAAAGATGAAAGAAGTAACTCTTTGCCTTGTTGTAGAGATGTATGACCTAGATTCCCCCATGCGCCCCAAACCTCATTAATACCATTCTCAAACAAAAAATTAATTATCAACCTAACATTTTCTGCTGCAAGTTCCAAATTAAACTCATCTAAATCAGAGGCATTAGTCGCTCTTTCTGGATAAACATTTGCCACTATCCAGCCATCATATCCTAATTTCTGGCTAGCACCAATAATTCGGTTAATTGTTCTATCACTGTACTCTTCATTAGCAGCTGACGGATTCATACAAATGGCAACCAGAGGTCTCTTTCCTAATCTACCCAATAAGAATCTATGATACTTATTATAAAGTTGTGGAATACATAGATTAGGTGCCTCGCCAACAGGATAACTTGGTCTGACTTTTGTAACTTTTTGATTCATAAATATCACCTCAAAGATATTATTCTACGAATACGCTGACATATAACGTCAAAAAAGGAAGGCCACAATAATCGTGATCTTCCTTATGGAGATTATGTAAAAGCAAAAATCATTTAGGAGCGACGATAGTATATATACCTAAAATAGAGATACACTATTTTAGTGAATCTTGGGTCTTTCTCGAGTAAATATAGTTGCTAAGGTATTTGCATAAAGTTCAGGCGTGAAATCTTGATTTTGAACCTTCTCCAGTAATTGTACAAAATATTCCTTCTCAGTACCCTTTGTAGTAGAAATCAGATCTAACAAAAATCTATTTAATTCACCAGCTGCGTTTTCTGAGCTGTAGGATTCATAAAATTTTTGATAAAATTTATCGTATTCCTCGTTTTTTTTGAGTAAGTTCACTTCCTCTTGCTTATCTAACAGTTGTTGATAAGAGACATTAAGATCAAGCCAATCTTTTTCAAACTGCTCGAGTAATTTGTCTGAGGCTTTTTTCCTATTATAATATAATTTTATCAAAGGTATAATATCTATCCATACCTGATCAATAAAAACTTTAACAATCTTGTCTTTAAAGATAAGTAAAGGCTTATCATCACATGTATGCACACGATATCCATTTGTCTGTAATTCATTTATCAGGTCTTCAATATGAGTTTCTGATGTTTTGACTATATATTGTTTCAGCCATTGTGTCATATTAGGATCTTGGATATGCCAAGATGCGCTCAAATATTTACAATCATTTCTTCTAGTTTCATCTTTTTCTAGACGTCCTGGTACTCGTGTGCTAGAAATAGTATATTTTTCAACGATATCTCCTTTTTGATAATATTCATTGTGAAAGCGTTCGTATTTATTGGGTCTATGAATTTTTGTTCTATAAATTAATTCCATTACTATTCCTTTATTTTTCTTCATGTGTCAAATTAAGCTAGACATTTTCACCTGGCTCAGATAAACTTGATACAGAGTTTTGAGGTTCAATGACTTCATTGAGATTCGATTTCTCTTATCAGCTAGAGCTGATAAGAATGTTTGATAAAATCTACTAAAATCCATCTGCTTGGAAGTACATGGCATCTCAACAAACCGTTAGAATGGTCATTTAGTCCGCGTTGACTAGGGTGCCCAGGATCCACAAAGAAAATATCAACGTCCTATTTGTTAGAAATTGATTTCCAATTTGAGAATTCCTTCCCACAATCAAAAGTGATGGACTTAAAGAGATTCTTAGGAAACTGGGACATCCAAAGGATATAATTTCAGTATAAGTATATCATAAATAACAACAAAATTTTTACTTTTCGAAAATAAATCTTTCCCTAAAAATTTGGAATTTGAAACGATGAATATGCAAAAACAACCGGAAAAGAAACAGTTCCCAACTAGTTCTTCTCTGGTTGTTTTTTATAAATCATACATAAAATAAACTTTTCTAAAAAGAAAACCGGATGACTCTTTTAAAAATCTAATATATATTAATGATTAGTTCACTATCTATACTGATCTAACATATTGTTGATTGTTTGCTTTAAATCATCTACTAATTTTTGAGGTTTAGTGATCACCAAACTATCTCCCTGACTTAGTAACCACCTTTTCAGACCTGGAGTATATTGGGTTTCAATCTCCATAACTGTCTGATTTTCTTCTTGGCTTAAAATTCTTGTATTGGGAAATTGATCGAGAACAATAGATGGATCATTATTAAACTTGAGCCTGATTTTTATGAGAGATCCTGAAAATGCATCAACTTTTATGTTTCTCACATCTCCATCACGAAACTTATTGCGATGGGGTATGTTTGGTTTCTTACTATCGCTTAATTTCCATCTTTTGATACGATCAATTTTAAACGTTGTATATGTCTCATGCTTAAGGTGATATGCAACTAAATAGAAATAGTGAAAATCATAATACATTGAGACTGGGAAAACGATGTGCTTTTTTACAACATCCGTATAGGGACTTTTATATTCTAATTCAATTACTTGTTCATAAATAATCTTTTCTGAGAGCTCCCATGTTTTAAGTATACGATCTTGCTTGTCAGAGATCGGCTCGTAATTTAATTTTTCGCTAGCTATAACTGATTCGATTAATTTTTTATCATCTATTGAGAGTGTGTTTAATAAACTATTTATCACTCTATTAAATTCATTTTTATTTAATGCTCTGTTTTCCAACAATATTTTAGATATAAACAGTACTTCTTGCTTTTCTATAGTTGATGGTCGATCTATTGAATATTTTTTTATATCTCTATTGTAAACAAGATTACCTAAAATACTTGAATGAACAGACACAAAATATCTCAAAAATGATAAATCTCTTTGTATTGTTCGTTCATTAACTTCAAATTCATCTGCTAGAGATTTCTTTTGTAATTTCTCTCCAAAAAACAAACGTAAAAATATATTAAGAATTCTTCCTTGATCATTCATATTGATTACCCCACATATTAAAAATTATAACATACTAACAAACCTTACAAAATTTGTTTTTTACAATCTTGACAATTAAAAAGGACAAATATTGTCTATCTGATCTGATATAATTAACACATAGTGAGTTTCTCACTAATGCTTTTAGAAAAAATTTAATTAATATTTTACCTTTACTTAAGGAGTTTGGATCATGGAAGAAATGCAAATTGTTTATCAAGGACAACATCAATCTTTTGAATCTTTATCATATATTGTATTCGATATAGAAACAACCGGATTAAATGCCACTAAAGATGAACTTATTCAAATTAGCGCCGTAAAAATTGAAAAGGGAGAGAAAATTGATAGTTTCAATGAGTATATTACTCCTTCTCAACCTCTCAGTGATTTTATAAAAAAAATTACCAATATTACAGATGAAGATATAATGAATTCAAAATCATTACCAGAAGTACTACAAGACTTTTTAGATTTTGTTCAAGATAGTGTACTTATTGCTCACAATATAACTTTTGAAATGAAGTTTCTTCAAGAAAAACTAAAAAATTTTCATTACCTGCCATTAGAAAATACGTATATCGATTCTCTGGAACTCGCTCACCGTATTTATCCAGATAGAAAAAGGTATGGGCTTGTGTCACTGATCCGAGATTTTTTGAACAGTGAAGACTATAGTGGCCAAGGTTGTTTGGCAGGTGTAAACGCGCTTTGCAAACTGTTTCCTATCATGTTAAACGAAACCCTAGCCAAATATAATTTTAAAGAAATTGAACAACTAAATGATTTACCCGTAAAAAATCTATCTATATAAAAAATGTAATTCTAGAGTTTTTTATCTTTTGTCTTTGAAAAATTCCCTACATTGACAATACTTGCACTAGGTAAATTATAGATTTTATTTAGGAGAAAATAGATTATTATGAAAAAACAAACTATTGTTTATTGTTATAGGATGACCCATGATTATGGTATAAATCCTTGTGTTTTTACTGAAAATTATGATAAAACACCTCAGCTTCTAAGTGAAGGTGGTTGTATGCAGCAGTTAAGAAGAAACATTAAGAAGAACTGGGCCGATAAAATTAATAATAATGAAGTGGATGCATACATAATGGCGATAGCTGGCCATTCGAAAGATGGTCAACAGTGGAAAGATGACCAAGGCACCTTTATTACCCCCAAATACAATCATTAATTTTTGTGGCTAAAATTAGTGAAATTATGACTATGGGAGAATATTTAAGATCTCCAAAGTCAGAAAATCGGCGGGATTCGTATACTTATCAATGGATGATTGAGCATGATGGATTGCATAATACTCATTTTATGAATGAGGTGGTTATTCTCGCAGACCGTTTTAGCTATTTTGGAAAATCTCCTCTTGAAATACCTAAGGAAATCCTTTCCTTTTTTCCTATGGGAAGCCGAGCTAGACTAAATGGCAAACCATTTCCGCGATGGAATGCAAAAAATGGTTTTTATAATTCAAATGATCGATTTATGGATACTCTAGAGTTAGCAAATTTTGCTGAGAATTTACTAGGATCACAAAACAAAATTATTGATTTACCATACCATCCATTCTACATAAAAGGAAATAAACTATGAAAATTATTTTATCTAGAAAAGGGTTTGATTCATCTAATGGAGGAATTCCAAGCCCAATCTTACCTGACGGAACCTTATTATCATTACCAATACCTGGGAAGTTTGATAACTTATCTTTTGATGACTTAAACTATAACGGGGTTAGTTTCTCAAATATTTTAAGACAATTGAGAGGAACTGAAGATAAGACTAATCATTATAACTGCCATCTTGACCCTGATATAAGAGAAGGTCTGAGAAATGTGCCTGTCTCTGACTGGAAACCTGCATTTGGACAGATTAATAGTTCGCAAGGTTTACTACGAAACCAAAATGTTGCGGTTGGGGATCTTTTCCTATTTTTTGGTTGGTTTAGACAAACCGAAGGAGATATTCAGAATGGAACACTACATTTTAAAAAAGGTTCACCTGATTTAAATATTATTTATGGTTATTTGCAAATTGGTGATCTAACAAATAATCAAGATATATTGAAAAAAAGTTATTCTTTTCATCCTCACTCTAACAATCATCTGATCAATGCTAAATCAAATATGTTGTATATGCCCAGTGATAAATTAGCATTTTCATCTAATTATAAAGGTTATGGAACATTTGATTTTGATGAGAAGAGGGTATTAACCATGAGAGGAAAAAGCCGGAGTGTTTGGAAAGAAATCCCTGCATTAAGGCCTGAAAATCTATGTGGTAATCATAGAAATTCTGCTAAAAACGAGGGAATACAATATTCTGGAATATGGCAGGAAAAAGTATTAGTGGAGAACAAAATCTCAACTAATTGGGCAAAAAGTCTATTTTCGTAATTGGAAGGCAAATTAATGCATATTCTAGACATTCCAGCAAGAGGAAACATCTACCAAACTGTTGACCTGAATTGCTATCGGCATAAGAGCGTATTCTTATGAGAACAAGCAAAAACAACCGGAAAAGAAACAGTTCCCAACTAGTTCTTCTCTGGTTGTTTTTCATACTAACGATTTTTCCGACTTAATTGATAAGAGTACATCACAGGGATAAACACAATGGCGAGGATGACCAGCACCAACACATAAGAAAGCGCGAAATGAAGGCCTGCGTCAAGTAGAAGGATCAAACCTCCGAGGACCCACAACTTCCCTGCCAAGCGATGGGTTTTGTGCCAGTTATCTTCACTCTGTAAGGTCCAAGGCAGACGGATTCCAACCGTGTGATTCACTTTCAACTTAGGCATGTAATTGCCCATGATCACAAAGATAAGACCCAGCAACACCGAAACAAAAACTGATGGATTGGTAGTAGATCCTAGCGCCTTGCTATAGATGAGATAGGAGATACTTAAGGAAACGATTGGGGTCAACCAGTAAATCGCTCTGATCATTTTTTCATTCATAGCGCTATTCTTAGAATCGCGACCGATCATAAAGATCATAAACAGATGCACCATGAGATCGAAAATAGGAAGACCAAACACAACCAGGGGTTTCGATTGGAAGTTATTGGGCTGGCCAGCAAAATTGAAGTGAATCGGGATTTGGTTAGGTAATTGCGACCAAATCATCAGCCCCCAAAGCATGGGGAAAAGGATCACCATAGAAGTTAATAGCAATAGTTTTTTATTCGTTTTCATCAGTAGAGTCTCCTTTCAAATCAACGAGCCAGACCATTAAATCCTCCAAGACTGAAGTATTGAGTTCATAGTAGATAAAATTCTTCTCTTTTTCCTCTCGAATTAAATCTGCCTGCTTGAGTATGCTTAAATGATGGGAAATGGTCGCTCCTGCTACATCAAAGTGGCCAGCGATATCGCCCGCGGATAATTTCCCCGCCTTTAGCAGTTCTAAGATACTTCTTCTTATCGGATTCGATAAAGCTTTAAATGTTTGCGCAAAATTCATTCTCTATCTCCTCTATTCTATTTAGAAATCTTTCTAAATAGATTCTAGTACTTTCAGATGGGTTTGTCAACTCTATTTAGAAAAAAATCTAAATAGTTTCTGTTGTAAACAAAATATCAGACCTAAGACCGATTCTTATAAGCAGCGTCTTTTCTTAAGTTTTCTTTAAGAAATCAGCCTTATAATAAAACCATCAAATGAAGACCTCCTAACTTTGTTTGATAGAAAATCCTAAACTTTTTCATAATAATCTCCCTATAAGAGCCACCAAAACCGGTGGCTTTTTTCTACGTACCTTAGTGAGTCAAGTCCAGTAGGGGCGTAGACGAACTTAGGTACGTTGACGCAGTTCGAACGACAGTGAGAACTACGATCCTTAATACGTTAGCGAACTTAAGTACATGGATGCCTTGCGGAACTACTTTTTACAGGACAACAAAATAACCTCCACGAGAGCTCTGATTTTCGATCATGACTCTTGGGAGGTTTTTTCATCTTTTATCTTTTTGACATTACATATCTTTGTGGATGCGATAAGTATTGTAAGCAGTGACTACATTAGCAACGGCGCTGACCCTTGAGCTACGTGCGATATCGGCTTGTAGGGCATTGGCTTCCTCTTGCAGATTCACTTGCGTTTCTTGGAATTGTTGCATTTCAAGCAGATTATAGGCTTCTGGCAAGGTAGAGGCACGGCCTTCTGCGATTAAGTTATATAGCCGGAAGAGGTCGTGATAATTGTAAAATTTTTGCGGGAAACCTTGCATCCCTTGTTGGTAGGCTGGTTGGCTGATTTCCTGGTTATAAAGGGCCTGGACATTGGCAAGAGCTTGCTTGGCTGGGGCTACAAATACAAAATATTTGATCGCAATCAACCCACCCATCAATCCAAGCATCAGTAGAAAACCGTGCATCAGGTGACTTTGTTCCAACAGAAAAATCGTAAAGGCAAAAAGAAGATTGAGGGCCAGTGTGACCGTGATTGGCCCATTGAGTCTCTTCGCTGCTTTATTTAATCGGTTTTGTTGCCGTTGAACTTCATCCCAAGCAACTGCTGCAGGGGCTGTTAGCACGCGCTTTTCATCTAATAGTTGTAAAATTTCTTGTGTCGTCATTGTAAATCTCCTTTTGTTATAAGCTTATCTTCTGGAATTGACCTTATTTTATCAAAAATCCCTCCCTAAAAAAGGGGCATGTAAACTATAGTTTCATTTTTCTTAAAAATTGAAGAATTTCTAGTTTTTTTGTCAAAAATTAAACTCTGAGTTTAATTCCATCCCTTTTTGAGGTATACTAATAGTATGATAATTGAAAGGAAGCCCCCCTATGTCCTCATCTTCGCCATTTGGTCCAACATTTCGTAAGATTCGTGAAGCACGCGGTCTTTCTCTAAAAGAAGTCGCTGCAGATATTGTCTCTCCTCAGTTCCTCAGCCAATTTGAGCGTTCTCAAAAAGGAGTAACCATTGAGACCTTCTCGCGCCTCTTGCTGTCTATGGGGGTGGATTGGGATACCTTTTTGTCCCATTATCCTGGCTTAACCATTCAAAATTTCAGCCCTATTTTGATGAAGCACATCAATCAAGAAAACATGGATTTTCTGTCCATTATTGAGCGCTTGAAGCACGAAAAATCACCCGTTGCAGAGGAGAATAAAGAGCTCTGGCAACTCTATTTGCGCTCGCTTGAAATCAATGTCAATAACGCGATGGGAAAAGAAATCCATCTGGAAGACGCACCTGTGTCGATTCAACGAATCGCTCAAGAAGTACCTTTTGCCTATCAAAATGAAATTGAGCAAGACTTCACCATTGCCCTTTTATCTGTCTTGCCCTATGAAGTCGTCGCTAAGATTCGAAAGGAATCCTTGGAACTTTTTGAAAGCAGTTATTCTGCCTACTCTGCCAATGCATTGGCCTCTTTGCTGTTAAATCTAGCCAACTATCTTATTAAAAAAGAACTCTACTTAGAAGCTCTGAATTTTCTTCAATCGATTAACCAGCTTCGCAAGCGCAAACCGATTTTAAACACCAGTATTTCCATGCAGTTAGAATTTATGCAGGTCTATGCCCTCCTTGGCTTAAATGACAAGGAAGGGGTTTACCGTGCCAAGCAGGTCCTAAAAGCCCTGGAAGGTTTGATTGCACTCGAAAATTTCGGAAGCCCGCTTGTTCAAATCAAAACAAAATTCATGTTGCGAGTCAACGAACTCAACAAAACTGGCATTGATTTCTTCAGTGAGTAAAGGCATCTCAGACTTCAGACCGATTCTTTCGATCAGCACCTTTTCTTAAGTTTTCTTTAAGCAAGCCACCTTATAATAAAACCATCAAATGAAGACCTCCTAACTTTGTTTGATAGAAAATCCTAAAATTTTTCATAATAATCTCCCTATAAGAGCCACCAAAACCGGTGGCTTTTTCTACGTACCTTAGTGAACGTTAGTGAACTTAGCTACGTTGATGCAGTTCGAACGCTAGTGAGAACTACGGTCCTTATAAAACTGAGCGAGGTGAACTCAGAGAGTTCAACCGAATTTAGAGATATTGATGCAGTTTGAGCGGAGCGAGAACTACGGTCCTTATTACCTTTACGAGCATCAGTGAGCTTAGGTACGTTGATGCAGTTCGAACAACAGTGAGAACTACAATTCTTCTCCTTCATTTGTAGAAATACTCCAATTTAGCCTCAATCTATGTTATAATGAATAGAATTTTTGTCAGAGGAGGATTTATGAAACAAACACATTCTATATT
>CAJPKC010000013.1 GCA_905370255.1 Streptococcus oralis | reverse complement strand
CTCATGGATACCGTGATAAAGGTAAATATCGTAAACTTATGTCCAATTTGGCGCCAAGCTAAAATCATGAGCGGTATATTGATACAATAGAAAGCTACAGAAATTGGAATGTGGAAATTAAACCAGTAGTTACTAAGGCTTGAGATAATCTGAGCTAAACCTGTTGCTCCACTTGAATAAACGTGTCCTGGTTGGAAGAAGAAATTGACGGCTACTGCTGATAGAAAACCATATACCAGAGAAGCTGAGATTTTTTCATCGTATTTTTCTCGGGAGATACTTTGCAAAACACGTAAAATCTTCACCCGATAAGCAAAGCGGCGCAGATAATGGTACCACTTTTTAGTTAGTTTCGTTTGTTTCATCTTGTTCTACTTGTAGATTGAGTTCCTCTAATTGTTTAAGAGCTACTGTTGAAGGAGCTTGTGTCATTGGGTCAGTTGCCTTGTTGTTCTTAGGAAAGGCAATGACTTCACGGATATTTTCTTCGCCTGCTAAGAGCATTACAAAGCGGTCAAGTCCGATAGCCAAGCCACCGTGTGGTGGGAATCCATAGTCCATAGCTTCCAATAGGAAACCAAACTGATCATTAGCTTCTTCAGCTGAGAAACCAAGAGCCTTGAACATGCGTTCTTGTAATTCCTTTTGGTTGATACGAAGGCTACCACCACCAAGCTCATAACCGTTCAAGACAATATCATAAGCAATAGCACGGACATTGGCCAATTCACCTTCCAATTCATGGGCAGTATCTGCCTGAGGAAGTGTAAATGGATGGTGGGCACTCATATAACGGCCTTCTTCTTCAGACCATTCAAACATTGGCCAGTCAACTACCCAGAGGAAGTTAAATTTGTCGTTATCAATCAAGCCAAGCTCTTTGGCAATACGTCCACGAAGGGCACCAAGGGTTGCATTGGCTACTTCAAGTGTATCAGCCACGAAGAGTACCAAGTCTTTGTCCTCAAGACCAAGCGCTGCTGTCAAGTCTGCTTGAATGCCAGTCAAGAATTTAGCAACCGGACCGTTTAATTCACCGTCAACAACCTTGACCCAAGCAAGACCTTTAGCCCCATACTGCTTGGCTACTTCTGTCATCTTATCGATATCTTTACGTGAGTAGTTATCTGCAGCACCTTTGACGACGATGGCTTTAACCGCAGGAGCTTCTGAGAAGACTTTGAAGTCTACACCCTTGACAACTTTTGTCAAGTCCTGAAGCAACATCTCAAAGCGAGTGTCAGGTTTGTCAGAACCATAAAGGGCCATAGCATCATCGTACTTCATACGAGGGAATGGAAGCGTTACTTCGATTCCTTTTGTTTCCTTCATCACGCGCGCAATCAAGCCTTCTGTGATATCTTGGATTTCTTGCTCAGTAAGGAATGAAGTTTCCAAGTCGACCTGGGTAAATTCAGGCTGACGGTCTCCACGCAAGTCTTCATCGCGGAAACATTTGACGATTTGGTAGTAACGGTCAAATCCCGCATTCATCAACAACTGTTTTGTAATCTGCGGACTTTGAGGAAGAGCGTAAAAATGCCCTTTATTAACACGAGATGGCACCAAATAGTCACGCGCCCCTTCTGGTGTTGACTTAGAAAGGAATGGCGTTTCCACATCGATAAATTCCAACTCATCCAAGTAGTTGCGGATAGAATGTGTTACCTTGGCACGAAGTTTAAGATTTTCCAACATTTCTGGACGACGAAGGTCAAGGTAACGGTAACGTAGACGCGTATCATCGTTTGCTTCAATGCCATCCTTGATTTCAAATGGTGTTGTTTTGGCTGTATTAAGCACAGTAAGAGCCGTTACATTCAGTTCAACCGCTCCAGTCGCCAACTTATCATTGGCTTGCTCACGTGCAGCAACTTGACCAGTCACCTCGATGACAAATTCACTACGAAGGCTTTCAGCTGTTGCCATGACCTCTGCAGATACTTTTTCAGGGTTGATAACCAACTGCATGATTCCTTCACGGTCACGAAGGTCGATAAAGATCAAACCACCCAAGTCACGACGACGGGCAACCCAGCCTTTCAAGGTAATTTCTTGTCCGATGTGCTCCTCACGAACACGACCAGCATACATACTACGTTTCATGTTTTCTCTCCTCTTTTATTCTGTTACTATTTTACCATAAAAGCGCAGGCTCTTCATGAAAATCATCAGAAAAGTTGAGAGAATCCTCTTATAAATGAAAAAATCCAGCAAAGTCATTCGCTGGATTTAGGTTTTCTTTATTTTTTACGCTTTTCCGCAATCTCTGCCGCCTTTTTAGGGAGAACAATCTCCGTTGCATAAGCCGTCGCAAATCGCATAATACCTGCGATTGGTGCGAAGATTACTGCTAAATAGTTATAAAAGAAATCCCCTTTTAAAGCATAGGCAAGCACTCCAATGATAAAGAAAAGAACAACTGCCTGAATCACTGCTAATAATATCACTCGTTTCATGACTTCCTCCTGAGTCTATTATAGCATGACTATCATTAAAAATCCGATTAAATTATTTAAAGCATGTAAAGCAATGCTGTAAGCCAGTCCACCCTTGCTGATATAAGCCAACCCCAAGCTCAAACCGAGGGAACCATACACTAGGAATTGTTGTGGAGTTCCAGGGAAATGAACGAGGGCAAAGATGATGCTTGTTACTAGTAGAAAGAGAGCTGTCTGCTTGATGTTATCCTGTTGAGGGAAGACATAACGAGCTAGCATACCTCTAAAGGTTAACTCTTCTGTCAGGGGCGCAAAGACAACTATCATGAAGAAAGCGAAGAGAGGTTGATTATGAGTCAATTGTTCTGCCGTCTGTTGATTGACTGATGGATCATTTGGCAAAAAGAATTGGGCAACAATGACAAGGGCCCATACCAAGGCAGGCAACCAGATGTATTTGTTAAGGGCTGTTTTTTCAATCGTAACGGTTCCTGTCTTATACCACTTGTAGGTAACGAAGGTGAAGATTCCTGCTAATAAGACATAAACAGGGACAAAAACGTAGTCAGGTGCTCCCAACTTCATCGCTGCCACACCTACACCCTGGATGAAACTATAAATCATAATAAATGATAAGAAAGTAAGACTATACCAGCCAATATTTTTAAGTGTTTTCATAATATTCTCCTATTTGAAATAACGTTTTGTTTTGCGCAACTGTGCAACATTCGTGTACAAATGGATGACAACTGCCACCAGCAGAGCAACCAACTGTACTTGTCCTAATACCATAGATAGAACTACTAAAACAATATAGATACCTGGTATGATGAGCTGATTGACCTTGAACAAGATCAAGTAAGCTTCTTCCATTTCAGCCTGTTTTTCTCCCTCATCATAAGTATCAAGGTAGTCCAAAACTTCCTTAGGCGTCGCCGTAACAGAAAGTTTGTAGTTACGAATCTTGCTGGTGATTTTTAGACAGTAAGCACCCGCCCAGATACCTAAAACTATCAAAAGTAAGGATGCTGCTGATGGGCCTAAAGCTCCCAAATCTATCAGTAGGCAGGAAAGCATACTAATTTGGCAAACATTCCAAGCTACTGTACCATAATCTAAGAAACGATACATGGCAAGGTAGTCTTGTTCGTTTTCTTCGTCCTCCTCTTCTCTTTGATAACTCTGATAGGCCTGATGGCTTTTTCTAGTGAAATAAAAGGTTAGAATCACCGTAAGCATCCCTAAACCAAGAAAGAATGATTTCAAGGCAACGACTACTTGCTCTTGACTGATACCTAAAGGATTAACACCAAGGAAACCAGCAAATATTCCTAATAAAGCACTTGCAAGAAAAATCTTCAGTGCAAAAATGATTTGTTTCTTTTCCATATTTCAACCTCTTTCTAAAACAAGCCAGACAACCATTGACCAAAAGCTTTACCTGATTCGAAGATAGCGGTCAAGCCTTCTGTTCCAAGTGACACCAAAATCAAACAAACAGCAAGTAAGAGAATAGCTTGGTTTCTAGCTTTTTTTGCTCCATCCCCCAAGGGTTCATTGCCAAGCCAACCTGCTAGATAAGCATAGGCTGTAACTGTTAAAATACCAATCTCTGTAGAAGAGAGAAACAAGAAGACTGTCACCAAACGAACGATATTGGCTTGAATGTTAAAATAATTTCCTAAACCTGCACAAACACCTGCAAGTGCTTTGTTCTCAGTATCGACTTGAAAACCTGCTAAAAACTCTTTCATAACTTTTCTCCTTTTACGAGTTCTTTAAACTTTATTTTTTTCTCTACCCATCTAAAGACTAATAGTAGCACTATATTATTCCAGAAGAGGTACTTGCCTTCTACGATCGTAAACCAACCAAATAGGCTTCCAATCATAGCCAAAAGATTCACGATAAACACAACTATAGATAGATAATAAATCACTTTATACTTGTTCATCACTCATCCTCCTCTAAACGAAAGACCGACTCGACCGGCTCATGGAATATCTGAGCAATCTTCAGGGCAATGACGATGGATGGCGTGTACTCATCCCGCTCTAGCAAACTGATGGTTTGCCTGGACACGCCAGCTAGTTTGGCCAGCTCGGTTTGATTCAGGCCATCGCGAGCCCGAAGCTCTTTTAGACGATTTTTTAGCATGTCTTTTTTCTCCTTTGTTCTTATCTTGATTTCATTGTAACATATCTTTTTATTTTTGACAAGCATATTTGTCAAAAAGTTTAAGATTTTTGTCATTTTATAAAAGAAAACGGTCAGGAATGGTATCCTGACCGTATTTTTTATAGTTGATAAAAGATTTCTTACTCAGCTGATGGAGTGTCTTGACTTTCTTTCAGCTGCTTTTTATCATCCTTCTTGTAATCTCTTCTGACGATATAAAGCGTTGTTAGACTGATGAGAGTCAATACAGCACCTGTAACCCTTCCTTTTTGGGAGAAGATAAATTCTACTTTGTGTTGTCCGGAAGTAATCGGGAATGAAATAAAGCTGTTCCATGCTTTTGTCACCGGGACATCCTTGCCATCTACTTTCACCTTCCAACCCTCACTATAAGGGATAGAGGTCATCATATATTTACTGTCGTCAGTAATATTCACTGAACCGACGATATGAGTATTCGAGAATTTCTCAACTTGTAGACCTTGTGCCTTCCTTTTTTCTAAAGCACTTTGAATTTGACTGATTTCTGCGCGGTAAACTCCTGCGTTTGAAAGGTCAACCTTATCTGTTTTAAAGCGGAACTCCAGTACAGACTCTTGATTCTCTGCATTGTCAGCGATTTGCCATAGTTGACGTTGCGTATTTCTCTTAGAATGAGTGAACCACTTGCCGTTCAGAAGGACGGAGTAATCTTTCTCAGAATTTAGACTTGCTGGTACGAAGAAGTAATAGGTCAAATTTGTTCGCGGAGTAATTCGGTAGCGAACGATTGCATCCTTAGAAGAATCCACCCGCTTGTAGACTGCAGTTCCTTTTTCTTTGTCGACATTTTCCTCAGTAAGATTTTCTGTTTCAACATCTCCGTAGGCTAGGGGTTTGAAGTAGTCGAGATAATTCTCTTCGCCTTTTTTCACACCTTCCATAGAGTTAAGGATGATATTTTGATTTTGGATAGCGTTATTTCTACCAAAGTTGATGTTTCTTACCAAATCATTTGTTCCATAGGCTAATGGGAAAGAATTTGGGTTTTCGTACACAATATAACGCTCATCTTCATATACCTTACGCGTGAAATAACGTTGCATATCAAAACGACTTGCAAAACGAGTGAAATACATTCTCTCAGGATGAGCTTCTTTCTCTGTAGGATCCAGATCCTTGACATCCATATAGTAACGAACACCGTATAGGGCATCTGTTAAGAGGGTCCCATTTTCATACTCTGTCGCCGCATTAATCCCTTGATCACCCATGTAGGCGAATTGATCCATGGTCGTACGCTCTAAGCTAGAACTAAAGGTACTTAAACCTGGGTAGGAAACAAGCGATGGCACTGTTTTTGAATAGGCAAAGGTGGAGGCGATTCGATAGAATGGTTGGTCTGCTTGTTTCTGAACATCATCTGTCACTTGTTTTACAGATACCGTCGCATCTACAAACTTGTCTACATCTGCATACCCAAAGGTCACTTGAGATAGATAGGCATTATAGCCTAACTCAAAGATTGTTAGGGCAGACAAGGACAGTATTGCCAATCTGGTCATTCTTGTGCGCAATAAGAAGATAACTGCCAAATAGACCAGCAAGGTTAAGACAACCTGAGATAAGAGATAACCTGTTTGGAGAAGAATGCCTAAAAGAAGGACGACAGCCCCAGCTATCAATAGCACCATTTTTTTCACTTGAGGTGCTTTACGTGAACGACTCCAATAGAGATAAGAGCAGGCTGCAGTGATAGCTAATAGTAAAATCCAAAATACAATAACATTCTTTGTTAGAAATTGAGTCAATGCTTCTGGCTGTGTTTTTGGAAGATAGGTGAATTTCTTTGTATAGAGATAAATTGCTGATAAAACTAGTAACACAGCTGAAAGCAACTTCCCTCTGCGAGAAATTTCTACTTGTCCCTTAACTACCTGATAGGCTAAAACGAGCATAAAGAACGAGAATAACCATGAGAAACGGAAGAAGAATCCAGCTGGATTTTGTCCCATATGCCAGATTTTACTTACAAACTCATTGACAAAGGAAAGGAAGAAGACGAAGGTGACTGCTCCTGCAGCCCAACGTTTTTCCTTAGCTATATCCTTCGATGTAAAGTAGAGGATAAAACCTAGAAATCCTAAAGCACCGATATAGATATTTGGGAGGTTAGGTCCAGTCGACCAGCCTGAGGCAGTATCAAAACCACCGATAGCCAGTTTAGACAGAATATCCACAGGATTGATCTGAAAGGCCAAGGAGAATTTCATGGCATCTCCAACTTGCCCCTTACTCTCAAGGAGATTATAGAAAACTGGCACAATCAATACCGATGCCGTAGCAACCCCAATGACAGAGAAAGCAAATGTTTTTACCAGAGGATTCAAGAAGTGTTTCAACTTCTGTTTCAGAGTTCCCTGGATAGAGAGACGCGGTGAAACATAATAACAAGAGTATAGGACGATAAAAATCGAAATCATATACCCCATATAGAACTGCAGAAAGACTGTTAGTCCTAAAATAAAGGCATAACGATAGGGTCTTCCTCCATCCAAGATCTCTTCCAGATAAACGATAACGAGCGGTAGCATAATCATGGCATCATAGAAAATGACGTTCATCTGGTAAGAAACGAGCATGCCTGAAAGAGCATAGGCTGTTGCAAATAAAGGCACCAACCACACACGTGATTCTGCACCTTTATAGCGCTTAATCAGGAAATGAGAGAAAGAAAGTCCGATTGCACCGTATCTGAGCCAAATGGTCAGAAAGACAGCTAAACCATAGTGTTTGAAGGGGATAATAATATAAAAAATATTAAAGGGACTCATCAAGTAATAGCCCAAAACCCCTATCATGTCTCCACCGAGAGATTTAGTAAAAGAGTAAGTCAGGCTACTCAAATCACCAGTAAGTATCGCATTTTTAAGCAAGCCAAAAAAGCTGATATACTGCTGACCAAAGTCAACTGCCATCAGACTTTTATTCCCAAAGGGATAGCTACCCATGAAAAACCAAACTACCAGCATAATGGTCATCGGTAGTAAGGCACTCATCGTATAAAGCAAGGCTTTAGGGTGTTTCCCTTTCAATTCTTGCCAACGCATTAACCACTTATCCATGTTTGTTTTCTCCTATACCATTTTAACCAATCTTATCTTTTTCAGCTTGGTCAATATTACTTTTTGCGACGATAAAGTGAGGACGTTGCTTCACCTCGTAATAAATCTTTCCAATATACTCTCCAAGTACTCCTATGAAAATGAGTTGCACACTACTAAACAAGATAATGGCTGCTATTGTAGTGAAATAGCCACTCGTATAGTCGGAAGAAAAGATAAATTTACAAAATTCATAAACAATGTAGAGAAGAGACAGAGCCATGCTGACAAATCCAAATTGGATACAAATCCTAAGCGGTCGGTCATTAAATGAGATAATCCCCTGGAAAGCATAGTTCATAGACTTCTTAAAGCCAAATTTACTTTTTCCTGCTATACGCACTTCGTTTTTATAAGGGATAACCTTCTCTTTAAAACCGATCCACTCATAAAGCCCTTTGTTAAATCGGTTGTACTCAGGCAGCGAAACAAACACATCCACAGCTCTCTTGCTGAGGAGTCGTAATTCAGATTTCCCGTCTGTTAACTTGACATCCATGGAATGGTTCGAGAATTTATAAAAACTACGAGCAAAGAAGCTTCCTACAAATGACTCCCCTTCTCGAGTTCTCTGACCGCTGACAATGTCATATCCTTCTTTATAAGCTTCTACAAAGAGAGGGATAAGGTAGGGCGGATGTTGCAAATCACCATCCATCACCATAACTGCATCACCAGTCGCATACTTAAAACCTGCAAGAATTCCACTCTCGCGTCCAAAGTTTCTACTAAAGCTGATATACTTGACCCGTGGGTTTTCATTGGCAATAGCATCGATTAATTCTAGTGTGCTATCGCTACTGCCGTCATCCACATAGAGAATTTCGTAGTCAGATAGTTCTTCCGATAAAATCATACTCTCTAACTTCTCAGAGATGGCTTTATGTGTTTGAGCGAGAACTAATTCTTCATTTAAAAGAGTGATAAGAATTGATAGTTTCATCTAAATACTCCATAATATCTACTTTTTTAAAAAAGGGAGAGAGCCATGCTCTCCCCTATCTAAAGAAACTCAACTATTACTTATTAGAATATTTACGTTTCAATACAACTGTGCCTGATAAGATGACGATTCCTGCAAATACCAAGCCAGTTCCTACGGCTTCTCCAGTTTTAGGAAGTTTTGGTTTCTCATCTGTTGTAGTCGTTGATCCTTCTGTTGTTGAAGTGGTTGTTGGCCCTTCTGTTGATGCGGTCGTTGAAGTAGTCGCTGGTTCTTCTGTCGTTGTAGTTGTAGAAGTTGTCGCTGGACCTTCTGTCGTTGTAGTTGTAGAAGTTGTCGTTGGTTCTTCTGTCGTTGTAGTTGTAGAAGTTGTCGTTGGTTCTTCTGTCGTTGTGGTTGTTGTGGTCGTAGTTGTAGTAGTCTTATCTCCACTACCCTCACCTGAACCTGTTTCTAAACGAGTCAATGCACTGACTGAACGAGATTTTTGGAAGTTACTTGCTGACCATTCCAAAACATTGGCAACTTGAGTACCTTTTGGAAGTTCTGAAGTTAATTCTGTTGTGTACTCAATGTACATTGGCCAGTTCCAGTTGTCACCAAAGTTAATGGTGAACCCTGTGATTTTACCATCCGCATTTCGAGTAAATTCAGCTTTTTTGCTAAAGTTATCAATTGGTTCCAGTTTAAGAAGTGCTGCTTCATTTGGAATTTTTTCTGGTTGAGTCGCATAACGAACCGCACGGAAAGAGCTTTCCACCAAGACTTGTCCACTATCGCTAAAGTCATCTTTAATGACCATGTTGTTCAATTTATCCTGAACAGCGTTCAAAACAACACGCCACTTGATGCGGTTAGGATTTTCTGAATCTTGGTAACCATATTTCATTTCATAGTCACCAGCTTCACCGTCTGTTTTATTGTAATTGAGGGTATATTTTTCTGTCCCGAATTGGAAAGTATAGTTACCTGATTCTGGTAAGTTGGTTACGTTTGGACGAACAGAATATTTCAAAGACATTACCTTATCCTTGTAATTCTTAGAGAAATAATCTGTAAAAGTAATCGTTACTTTTTGAGTGCTTGGATCTGTCACAGCATTCCCAATTACTTCACCACTGCTATGGGTAATTGGAAATTCTAGCTTGGTGATCAAGCCCAATTCTTTAGGAAGGTCAAGTACCAGTACATCGCCTTCGTTAATTTGTTGAGTATCAGGGAAAGAAATGGTATTGGTTGCTTCCAAAACTTTACCTGTTCCGATTTGAGTGTCCGATGTCAATGGTTGACCATCAACAGTGATTGATGTTTTATTGGTATAGTCTGTAACATCAGCTGCAAATACTGTTGTCAGTACCGTCAAAGATAACACGATTATACCCAAAAATGCAAACACGCGCATCGTGTTCTTTTTAAAATAATTCATGGTTGACTCCTCTTAATTAATCAAATATATCATAGCATTTTTTGAATTCGTTTACAAGCTATTTTTTATAATATTCCAGTTTTCCTAACTTTTTATATAAAAATAGTCTTCAATGGTCGGATTTTTTATTAAATAAAAACCAGGAATAAAACCCTGGTTCATTACTTTACTATTAAGAGCCTAATTTTTCAAAGACTTCTGAGAAATTTTTACTAATAGCTTCAAGAGAAACTTCTACTTCTTCTCGAGTTTGGTTGTTCTTGACCGTCACTTGTCCGCTTTCGACTTCACTCTCTCCTAGGGTGATGAGGGTCTTAGCCTCAAAGACGTCAGCTGACTTGAACTGCGCTTTTAGCTTGCGATTGAGGTAATCTCGTTCTGCCTTGAAACCTTGTTGGCGCAATGCTTGTACTAACTCCAAGGCTTTCAGATTTGCTCCTTCACCAAGGACAGCAATATAAACGTCTAGGACGTTTTCGATAGGTAGGGCCACACCTTGTTTTTCAAGGACTAAAAGAAGACGCTCTACACCAAGTCCAAAACCAAATCCAGCAGTTTCAGGACCACCGAAGTAGGCAACCAAACCATCGTAGCGACCACCTGCACAGACTGTCAAGTCATTGCCCTCAATCTCTGTGATAAACTCAAAGATCGTATGGTTATAGTAGTCCAAACCACGCACCATATTGGTATCGATGATGTAGTCTACTCCAAGATTTTCCAACATCTGACGAACAGCATCAAAGTGAGCTTGGCTTTCTTCATCCAGGTAATCCAAGATAGATGGTGCATTCTCCACTGCCACCTTGTCTTCTTTTTCCTTCGAGTCCAAGACACGAAGAGGATTTTCCTCCAAACGACGTTGGCTATCCTTAGACAAGCTATCTTTGAGCGGTGTTAAGTAGTCAATCAAGGCTTGACGATAGGCCGCACGACTTTCAGGATTTCCAAGAGTGTTGAGATGTAGTTTGACGCCTTGAATGCCGATTGCTTTCAAGAAGTGGGCTGCCATAGCGATAGTTTCCACATCCATAGCTGGATTGCTAGAGCCAAAGCACTCCACACCAATCTGGTGGAATTGGCGCAAACGACCTGCTTGTGGACGCTCATAGCGGAACATAGGGCCCATGTAGTAGAACTTACTTGGCTTTTGCACTTCTGGTGCGAAGAGTTTGTTTTCCACATAAGAACGAACGACTGGAGCAGTTCCTTCTGGACGGAGGGTAATATGGCGGTCACCCTTGTCATAGAAATCATACATTTCCTTGGTTACGATATCGGTTGTGTCTCCAACAGAACGACTGATGACTTCGTAGTGCTCGAAAATAGGGGTACGTACTTCTGCGTAGTTGTAGCGTTTGAAAATTTCACGCGCAAAGCCTTCAACGTACTGCCACTTGGCAGACTCAGCAGGTAAAATATCCTGCGTTCCTTTTGGTTTTTGTAATTTCATAGAGAATCCTCTTTCTAACTTAATAGTCCTATTTTACCATAAATAAAGGGATTGGGACAGTGAGAGGAGTAAAGAAATAGCTTTAGTCTATTCCTCTTTCATCTAGTTTCCGGACAAATAGCAAATGTCGGCCAGCATTTACAATCTGAGCCATGCATGATACAATGAAAACCATCAGATATACGAAGGAGAACTTATGAAAAAGAATATCTTGACAACCCTTGTTGCTGCCCTTGTCTACTTTCTCTGTATCGGAG
>CAJPKC010000012.1 GCA_905370255.1 Streptococcus oralis | reverse complement strand
CTTTGATGATATAGCCACCTTTAATCTCATTGACAATATCTTGATCACGCAACTGATAGTTCGGATCTTTCATGACTAGTTCTTCACTAAAGATGGCATCATAAGGCACCTTACCATTATAGTAATGGAAATGGTCGCCGTGGGAAGTCACATAACCTTGATCAGTGATCTTGGTAACAATCTGTTCAGCTTCTATTCCTTCCTTCTTGCTAACTTGATCTGGTGTCAGAGATTCATTCTTCTTAGCTTCAGATCCTTTACCGTCAACATAGGATACACGATTATCATCTTTTTTCTCAGGTGCTTGATGTTGATTTAAAGCGTAAGCGCAGACACTTAAGGCAAAGACAACTGCAGAACCTGCTAAATATTTTTTATTAACTTTCATACACTCCTCATTTCAATTCTTGTGCTAAAACTGACAAATTTTCTTCTAGATTTTCCAAATAAGACTTGTCATTTTGTGGATCTGACTCTAAAGGATTTAGAGTTTTAAGAGTCACACCTGTTGATTTGACAAGTGTATTAGCCACCTTTGATGAAGCGTTACTCTCTGTAAAGATGGTTTTGACCTTATAAGTTTTTACAAATTCTTGGATTTCAGTCAATTGTCTTGGGCTTGGTTCTTGATCAGGAGATATTCCTGCAATACCAAGTTGATTTAGACCAAATCGTTTTGCTAAATAAGAAAAAGCTGTGTGTTGCGTCACAAAAGTCTTTTGATCAGCATTTTCAAAGATTGGCTGGTATTTCTTGGTTAAGTCATGAGCTTTTGCACTGAAGTTTTGCGCATTTTTCTGATAAGTTTCCTTGTTAGCACTGTCCTGTTCGGATAACTTGTCAGCAATAATCTGTGCTTCTTCTGCAACTTTTTCGGGATCAAGCCAAGTGTGAGGGTCGTACAAGGTCTTCTCATCAACACCATTTCCGGCTTCCATATCTTCCAAGCCAGGCACGCGCTCCAAGGTCATACCATCAGACGCTTCTATGACTTTTACCTTAGATTTTTGCAGACTTGGGTCTAAACTTCCTGCCCATGATTCTAAGGTGTGTGAATGATAGATGAAAATATCCGCATCATAAATAGCTGCAATATCATTTGCGGATGGTTCATAGGAATGAATACCGGAGCTAGACTGAATCATCCGAACATCATTTAAATCACCAGAAACCTCTTTAACCATGGCGTAGACTGGATAAAAACTGGTCACTATTTTCATTCCCTTAGCTTTCTCGCTTTCTTGATTGCCCTTTTGTCCGCAAGCTCCTAAAATCAGAACAAAAAGACCAATCATAAACCAAAGGACACTTCTTTGTTTCATCACAACTCCTTAACTAGTGTTTAACCATTTAATTAACTAGTAAACATTCTACTCCTTAAAATTTAAGATGTCAAGCTAAAACTTTGCTTTTTCCCAAAATTTTACCGATTGTAAAAATATCTCTAAGACTCTTAATCGAATACTTTTGCTAAACAAAAAGCTCGAACAATCATTCGAACTTTTTGATTCTTTTATTTTCTTGCAGCTTTTTCATCTTCTTCGAGTTGTTTGACCAGTTGTTCAACACTATCAAATTTTACCATATCTCGGATACGATCTAACCAATAGACGGTCACTGTTTCGCCATAAATATCTTCATCAAAATCAAAGATATTCACTTCAAAACGCTCTTCTTCTCCATCAAAGGTTACGTTCTTTCCGACACTGGCCATTCCTCTATAGAGTTTTCGTTTGATTTCAATATCAACAGTATAGACACCATCTGCTGGCATATAAGTGCGGTCCAAAAGCACGAGATTTGCAGTAGGATATCCAATTGTACGGCCACGAGCATTGCCATGTACAACAATTCCTCTTGTTGGAAGTGGGCCACCAAGCAATTGACCAGCTTCTTTCACATTCCCTTCTAGAATAGCTTGTCGAATGCGAGTAGAGCTAATCTTTCCTTTTTCATCTTCTACAGGTGGTACTACGACTACTTCTCCATCAAAGATTTCTTTTAAATCTTCAGCTGATTTTCTATCAGAACCAAGACTATAATCAAATCCTACTACAATGGTATCTGCTTTGACTTCTTTGACAAAGGTATCTACAAACTCTTGAGCTGTCATATTAGCGATACGACTTGAGAAGTCCATTAAATAAAGATTTTCGACACCAGCTCGTTTAAACTTGCGTTCACGTTCTTCTGCATTCAGGATATGAAGTAAATTTTCTGGTGAATAGGGTTTTAAGGTTAATTTTGGTGATTCATGAAAGGTAATTAAAGCAACGCTTAATCTCTTCTTAGCAGCAATTTCACCAGCAATACTAAATAATTTTTGATGTCCTAGGTGGATACCATCAAAATATCCTAATACTAGGACAGTCGGTCCTGGTGTTGCAATGTCTTTTTCAGTTTTTATAGGTATTGTTACAATCATAGTCATATTATACCAAAAAGAAGAAGGCATTCAAAACATTACGAATTTAAAAAGACTATAAGCTACTCTTCACTTCTTTCCTAAGTTGTTCCAGACTTTCGATTTGATACTTTTCCATAACTTTTGGCAGATTTTCGATAATATCTGGACAGGCATATGGATTGGTAAAGTTTGCTGTTCCAACACCAATAGCTGACGCTCCAGCTAAGTACATTTCTATAGCAGCTTCAGCTGAATCCACTCCTCCCATACCAATGATTGGAAGCTTGGTTGTTTGAGCTACTTGACGAATCAATTTGAGAGCTACCGGAAATACTGCAGGTCCAGACATACCTCCTGTCCCATTTGCGATAATCGGCTTTCTGGTTTTGAGGTCAAAACGCATCCCAACAAGGGTATTGATCATTGTGAGACCACTAGCTCCAGCATCTTCTACTGCTTTTGCAATAGTCACGATATCTGTCACACTAGGGGTTAATTTGACGTAAACGGGCACATCTGATGCTTCTACGGCAGCCTTCACCACATCATAAGCCAACTCAGGATCTTGTCCAATTAAAAGACCATGATTACCGTGATCAACGTTAGGACAAGAGATATTGAGCTCAATAGCTTTCACGTTAGTTGCCTTGGAAATACCATGAGAAACGGCTGCGTATTCTTGTTTTGAAAATCCAGCAACATTGGCGATAATAGGGAGATTTGGGTATTCTCTTTCAAGCCAAGGTAATTTCTCAGAGAGAACGACATCTAAACCAGGATTCTGCAAACCAATGGCATTGAGCATACCAGCAGGTGTTTCTGCCACTCGAGGTGTTGGATTACCAAATCGTGGTTCAAGGGTTGTAGCTTTAATCATGATAGAACCTAATAGGTCTAAATCATAGTATTTAGCATACTCTTGACCAAAACCAAAACAACCTGATGCGGGAATGACAGGATTCTTTAACTCTAAGCCAGGCAGAGAAACTTGTAATCGATTTGTAGTCATGATATTCTCCTTATAAAACAACTGTTCCTGTTTTAAATACAGGCCCATCTTCACAGACACGTTGACTAACTGTTTCACTATCTGGAACTTTTAGGACACAAGCATAGCAAGCCCCCATGCCGCAGGCCATACGCGATTCTAAAGATAGATAAGCTCTTGGATGTTCATAAAAGGTTTGATTGATGTATTTCATCATACCAGGCGCACCGCATGAGTAGATGGCATCAAATTCAGTTTCAAATTCGTTAATCACTACAGAAACATTTCCTTTAATACCATAAGATCCATCATCAGTCGTTACAAAGACCTGACTAAATTTGGATAATTCATCTTCCAAAATAACAGCATCTTTAGTAGCGAATCCTAAAACAGTTGTTATTTCAACACCTCTCTCATGTAGTTGTTTAGCTACTTCGAGTAAGGGTGGTACTCCGATTCCTCCACCAACTAGAAGAACACGATTCTGCTTGTCTAAATCAGACAAATCAAAGCCATTTCCTTGAGGTCCCATAACATCTAAGCTATCACCAGATTTTAAGGTTTAAAAGATAGCTGTACCAGAGCCTTCGATGCGATAAATCAGATGACATTGTTTCTTAGATTTATCTATGGATGAGATTGAAATTGGACGACGCAAGAGGTGGGCATCATCAGGTACACGTAAATGAAGAAATTGTCCAGCTTTCATAGCTTCAACCATGTCTCCTTCAAGTACTAGCTCAAAGATTGCTGGTGCGATTTCCTCTTGATCAATCACTTTCATATTTTCCAAGCGAATAGCACCCATGCGTTTTCTACAATTTGGATTCATAACTTTTCCTCCTTAAATTTTAAGGGGATCAGATAAAGAAAAACCTTGCTATTGCAAGGTTTCAGTTAAGATATTTACACAAAAGTGGCAAATAAACACCTGCTTACTTGTTTCCATTGTAGCTTCTTTTCTCTGACACCTTGTGAGTCTCTCTGGACTCCCCTTAAAGGTTAAATTTTCACTAGTATACTGTATCAAACATGAAAAGTCAAGTAAAAATAGGTACGTTGTCAGTTCATAAAAGTCGCTTATTTTTGTGAAGAAAGAATCTTTTCTAATTTTTGATAATCTTTAACACTGTCGATTTCATAGATAGAGTTTCCTTCCAACTCTTCTACATATACATCTAGTTATTTGATATTATCTTTGACCATGTTGTCCCAATAGAGGTCAACAAATTCGCCACTTGCATATGCCTTGTCAATAAATCCAACAATCTTCTCAGCTGTTGGAGCATCCCAGAATGATACCCCACTCAAGATGCGTCCATTTTTGCTATCGACAATGATATCTTGAACTTTGTAATCATCTCCGTAAACTAGGAACCACTCATTATCACAATCTTCACGATAAACACTGAAATAGGTTGAACGTTCAATATCATTTCGGAACATATTCTTGAAAAGATAGTTATCCGCATCGATAACGTAGCTATTAGCCAACTCTTCTTTTACCAAGTAAAGAGAGTAAAAGTTGTTGTAATCAGCATACTTATCATTGAAGACCAAACGAACACCGTATTTCTCTTTGAGGTAGTCGAACTGTTCTTTCAAATAACCTACAACGATGATAATATCATCAATACCACGTTCTTTTAAAAATTCAATTTGATATTCAACCAAAGGTTTTTGATTGACTTGTACCAAGGCTTTGGGAGTATTTTCTGTCATGGTTCTCAAACGAGTTCCCAATCCCGCTGCTAAGATAATCGCTTTCACGCGTTTTCTCCTTTATTCTTTAATAATAATGTAAACACCAGCCATTACGATAAGAGAAGTAATGATGGTCAGCAAATTAAGGGGCGAACCCAAGAAAATTGCTGCAAATAAAACAGTCCATACTACATAACTCACATTTAATCCAGTAGCTTTTGCTGGCTGCAATCGATTGATAGCCATATAGTAGGCAAGATAAGAGATCATATTAAATGCCGCAAAGACAATTAATAGACCAAACAATTGTCCATTTGCCACTTCTGCAAATGAATGATGCGAGAAGAGAACAATAACAAGATAGGACAAGAAAGATGTGACTTGTCGGATCAAGAGTGCTTCGAGTTCACTAAGTTCACTTTCCATAGCAAATGAGCTCAGAACACTTTCACTTCCCCAAGCAAGCGCACAAATTAATGCGCAAAGGATTCCGATATAGAATGAATTGACCTGTTCAACCTTGTAGGTCTGAGCAATAATTCCTGCAATGATTAATAAAATTCCAAATACTGTATTCTTCGAAACCTTATGCTTAAGAATAAAGAAGGCAAGAAGGACAGAAACCGCAGGATAAATAGCTGAAACCGAGGATGCCAAAGAACTACCAATATACTTGACCGCATAGAGATTGGCTTGCATTCCAATTGGCCCAGCCAATAGTGCTCCGATAATAACACTGACATTTCGAATGTTCAAGAAGATTGAAAAACGTACCTTTCCTTCTTTAACTAGAAGATATCCTAGCAAGATAAAAATACTAAGAAAGTCGTGCGCTGCTGCTACTACAAAGGGCGATAAATCCGTGAATATTGAAAAGATATAAGCACTAATAGTTAATCCTAATCCCCAGAACACACCTGATAGTAGCCCAAAAGAAACTCCATTTTTAGTTTTCATTTAAATCTCCTTCAGACTCTAATTCTTTTACTGCTCTATTGTAGCGAGAGATTCCGTAATCTCCGAAATCTGCACCATTTTCTTCTTTGTAAATAGTCCAAAGACTCCAAATGATATCTTGCAAGATTTTGTAAATACGAATTTTCTCCCTTGAAACTGGAGTCTTGTCACTCTCGTAATGACTTAAAAAGTCTTCTTCTTCTGCACTTGTAAATTCAGATTCTAGGAAGAGGGCTGCCAAATCCCACATAGGATCATTCATAGATGAATATTCCCAATCAATGAGATAAAGGTGACCATCTGGTCCTTCTATGAAATTTTCAGGAACCAAATCAATATGACATGATTTCTTATCGATACCAATTTCTTCAAGTTGGTCTTTCAGAGAAAATACAGCCTTTCTGACAGCTTCATAGTTTGGATAAGAAATCTCCCCTTGAATCAATGATTCATATTTTTTGATTTCCTCAAAAGGAGCAAACTCTCCTTTTAATTCTTTACCAGAAGCATGGATCGTTTGTAGAATTGGAGCAATTTTTTCAAATTTAGTTTTTATGGTATTTGAATCTAATGTTTCTGCATTTTCAATGTATTGGTTAACTTTAATACCAGCTTCAATATCAAAAAGATAATTTTCTACATCTAATTTCAAATCTTTCAACAATTCAAGATTGAACTTTTCATTCTGGCGGTCGATTAATTTATCCGTACCTTTACCAAAAAACTTAACGATGTACTGGTTTGAGGATGTTTTAACCAAATAGTTTTGATTGGTCATTCCCCCCAACTGTTCAACGCTCTGAATTTCTTCGTCACCAGATAATAAAGAAGCAATCTTTTCTTTAACGATTTCCTTCACAATCATCCTCCATTAGACTTCCCACTTAAATACTGTCTTGAAGGCAGTATTAAGGTCTGTTGCAAAAACTCGATGAATATCCTTAATCTCTCTTACTGGTTCTTCTAGATAAATGATATTCTTCAAACGATTGGCAAACTTCTTAATCTCCATCATTTGGATGGCATTTTCAAAGTCAACTCTTCCAGAACGAGAAGATCCAACTAATAACAAGCCTTTTTCCAATGAATCCCGAGTGTTGATGTTGACCTTATACTCACTAACACCCATCATCAAAATGGTACCTTGTGGTTTGATGTAACGGATGAGATCATTGATAGCAGGTCCGCATCCATCACCACCACAACATTCGAAACCATGATCAAAACTAAGATCATCTGGGATGCTATCAGTAATGTAGAGCTCTTTAGCAAATGAGAAGAGTTCAAGTTTTTCCCAATGACGGCCAATGACGATAATCTCTGCTTCAGGCAAGGTATAGTTGATAATATTAGCCATGACAAAAGCTAGACTACCATCTCCAATAACTGCAATACGCTGACGTCTGCTGTGAGATACCGTCATGAAACGATTCATAGCATGCATGCCAACACTGACAAACTCTGTAATGGCGGCAACTGTGTCTTCGATTTCTTCGTAAGCTACCACACGATCCTTAGGCAGAGATACAAATTCTCGCATAAACCCATCATAACCACTTAAAGGAAATATGTTCCAGTCATGTAATTTTCGTAGAATTCCTCATCACTTTGCATAGGTGGTTGATTTGGAATCATAACAACCTTCTGACCAACTTTGTAGGTACCGGTTGGATCAGAAATGACAGTACCACAAGACTCATGAATCATAGCCATTGGTAGTTTTTTCGCTAAAATTTTTGGATCGCGTTTACCTTGGTAGTAGCGTTGATCCGCGTGACAAACCGCCATGTAATTTGGTCGGATGAGGATATGATTCTCTTGATCAATTTCTTCTTCCTGATATTTAATATTAATAAACTTTGGTTTTGTCAGTTGATAAATTTGATTAATCATGTCTCTAGTCTTTCTCAATCATGCTTTTAGCAATCTTCAAGTCTGTAACTGTTGTAATTTTAAGGTTTGAGTATTCACCCTTAGCCAAGGCTACATCTTTACCCTTAATGACAAAGATCTTACATGCATCTGTTAAAATTTCTTTTTCTTCTGCTGATAAAGAACCATACAAGTCAATAAAGTCTTTACAACGGAAGGTTTGTGGAGTTTGTCCTTGGTATAGATGAGCACGATTTGGAATATCTGTAATGAACTGACCATTTGTACTTTCAACGATAGTATCCACCGCTTCAACCACAGTATCAACCGCATCATGTTTTTGAGCAAGAGCGATATTGTCTTGAATCATACGAAGAGTGATAAAGGGACGAACCGAATCATGTGTTACTACGATATCATCTTCTGTTAGTGGACGGTAAGCATCGATGGCTTCAATAATCTTTTCAATACTAGAATTACGATCAGCCCCACCTTTTGTAATGATGATGCGGTCCTTGTGAAGTGGAAGGAATTTTTCAACTAGATCTTCAGCATGTGTAACCCAGTCACCATGAACTCCAACAACAATTTTTTCAATACTTGGTTCTAGGACAAATTTTTCAATTGTATGGATTAGAATTGGGCGGTCTCCCAACTCAAGAAATTGTTTGGGTAGATTACTGATACCCATGCGCGTGCCGGTTCCACCTGCTAAAATTCCAGCGTAAATCATTTTGATACTCCTTTGGTTTGTTTTAAAAACTCATTCCTTACTATTATACCATAATCTAGCACTATCTTGAAATAAATACTAGTTCTCTCTAGTTAGAAACTGATGATGAGAGCATTTCATGCATTGAACATTTAAAACTAATCCTTGCATTATTAACTCTCGGTTAATATAGAGTTCTTCAGAATAATATAGAAAGCTTAAAGAAACCTTAAACCATTGGTTGATATATATATAGCAATCCTGAAATTTTAATTAGACTTTTCCAATTAAAATTGTTAAAATAAAATGGAAAATAAAAGAAAAGGAAGCTAACTACCGCCATGATGAATATGCAAAACATGATGCGTCAAGCTCAAAAACTTCAAAAACAAATGGAGCAAAGCCAAGCTGAATTGGCTGCCACAGAATTTGTTGGGACTTCTGCTCAAAACCTTGTAACTGCTACCTTAACAGGTGATAAAAAAGTCGTAAAAATTGATTTTGATCCCGCAGTTGTGGATGCTGAAGATATTGAAACTCTTTCAGATATGACTGTTCAAGCTCTCAATGCCGCTCTTGAACAAATTGATGAAACTACTAAAAAGAAACTTGGAGCATTTGCTGGTAAGTTACCATTTTAATTAGATTTTCAAAAAGAGGCTGGTTCACAACCTCTTTTAATTTATGTTAAAAAGCAAATAATTCAGTTGCTTTATTTAGCAATAAGTCACTATATTCAGGATCTTCCTGAGCAGTTTCTAGTTCTTCTTTTATTTTTTCCAAGTCATCCGTAATCATTCCGTCAACACCTAGGTGAAAAGACTTATTAAAAGATTCGGAACTATTGATTGTCCATACATAGAGTTTTTGCTCAGTATTCCATAGTTTCGTGACAAAATATTCATCCAAAGTAGAGTACTCCATTGTGTAGCCTGTCGCAACCGTTCTAGGAAAAACAGAATTATAGGGAAGAATAAAGTAGACAGGAATATCTGTGTCATACTCTCTCACTTTTTCAATAACCTTATAATCCAAGGATTGCATTTGATGACCATAAACCTTAATTTTTGCACCGTATTTTTCTAGAAAATGTTCCATCATCTGCGGGCTATCTTTGTGGCTGGTCTTAATTTCAATGAGAAGTTTCTGATGTAATTCATTTGCACGAGTCAGATAATCATCGAAACTTGAAATCTTTGTCTCATAACCATTCTCATGAATGTCAATCTGCTTTAACTCTTCTAAAGTCAAATCCTGTGGTGTTTTATTAATACCAGCTAAGCCTTTAAGATTAGCATCATGCATCATAACAAATTGACCATCTTTAGTTTCTTGGATATCCATCTCGATTAAATCTGGTTTTAACTGCGCTGTCTTTTCTAAGGATTCTACTGTATTTTGGACGCCATTACCATTTGATACACCACGGTGTGAAATCACAAGTGGTGGATTGACTACAGGAGCTTCTAGATAATTATAGCCTTCAATCGCAAAGAAGATACATGCACACACCATGACACCCCACCTCATGATATGGTCCTTCTCGCGTCTTGGCATAATATCAAGTTCTTCTCCTGTTAAGAAGGACGTAAATTTCACAAGGAAATAGGTTAATGCCATGTAGTGGAAATTCTTGATCAGAACAAAATTCAAAATAGCAAGGACCAGAGACTCTCTCTGAGTAAGGCTATCCACTATATACTGAGTAGATAATATTGGGATGAGAGGAAGATAGAAGAATAGATTGGTTTTTACAATAATTAAGAATAAATGCCAGGCATAAAACCAAAAATAATCTCTAGTTTTATCCAAACTATAAATGATCGCTTCCTTGACCGTCATCTTTTCATAAAAGACCTTAGGTAGAGTGAACATCAAGCGAACAGAAACATAGAAGAATAAGACTGATAAGATAATAATGGCTATCCACCACATCCAGTACTTATCTTCCATGTAGGTTTGAATAAACTCTGGTATAACGATTTTATTGAAATAATAAATCTTAAATATCTTCCTGATAAAAGGAAATAGCATTGCTACAAATAAAAAGATAAACAAAGCTTTTGAAATAGTCATCTTCTTCATAAAAGCAAGGCTTTCACGAAATACTTTTCGACTATATTCTATAAGAGTCCTTTTTTCGTGATATAGGAGGTGGCGAGCTCCAATAAAGAGAATACTAAGTTGAAAATAGGCTACCAGCAGATTGATGGCTATTAAGATTACGAAGCCAAGACTGACTATAGGTGCGTTTTTTATAATCTCAAAAATATTGTTGTAGGAAATAAACAAATATCCAGTCTGACTTAGTAAAAATCCAGCTATCACTGAGTTTAATGGCAACCAGATATAGTCAACCAACATAAAGATTAGAAAGAATAGAAAGAGGATTTTATCTAGATTAAGGTAAATCTTTTTAAAACCCAATTTTTTCGGTTTTTCAGGTTTCATAAAACCTCCTAATCAAACAGCTGTGATAAATCTAAACCACCGAAAGGATTAGAGTTTAGACTACTCTTGGACTCCAGTAAGATTCTATTTTCATCAGATTCTAGAAAAGCTTCATAAACACGCGCAGTCATTCGCGCATCCTCTAAACTATTATGAGATTGCCCTTTAAAACCTAGAAAATTAGCCTCAGTTTGTAATTTTAGATTAGCAATCCCAGGCAAATCAGAACTACGTCGCTCAAGTGCCTCATTATAGAGATCGACTAAATATTGTTCTCGATAGTCCAAACCATGTTCTAGTAAAATCGGTAAATCACTCTTTGCTGCATTATAACCAACAAGGGGTAAATCACCAACAAAATCTTGAAATTTTTGGAGGACTTCTTCTACCTTTGGAGCATTCTTGAGAGTCTCTGAAGTAATACCAGTCAAACCATTAATAAAACTCTTTAAAGGTACATCGGAATGAACATAAGAGTCAAACGCTTCTACCTCTTCACCATCTTTAAAATGTACTGCCGATACCTGAATCAAATGAGTCTTCTCTTGGTGTTTGTTGAATTCTAAGTCAAATGAGATATAATCTCTTACTGTTTCCATCTTATCATTCCTTATTGATTTGTAAAAAGAAACCACCTGGTCTAATCATAGAAACCAAGCAGTTTTTTCTTATTTGCCAAATAAGCGAGCAAAGAAGCCTTTCTTCGATGCTTGAACTTCTTGCTTAGCTTGATCCAACTCCAACTGAAGAGTTTCTTGGTCCTTCATAGCTTGAAGGGTTAACTG
>CAJPKC010000011.1 GCA_905370255.1 Streptococcus oralis | reverse complement strand
TTATCACTTGACGCTTCCACTAGTGCGACAGGCTGGGCTGTATATGACGGCCCGGACCTGTTAGACAGTGGGGTTGTCAAACCTAAAGGTACATTTCTAGAGCGAGCCTTTCAAATGGCGAACAAACTGAAAGCTATTCAGTCGCGGTTGATTTTAAAGTATAACAAACCATTTAAAGAGATTGTGATCGAGCAGAACAACGTCGGAGGTGGCAACCAGCAAACGATGGTTAAAATCGGAATAGCAACGGGCATTATCCTTTCCCGGCTCATTGCAGACCGCGTTTACTTCGTCAACGTGCGGACCTGGAGAAAGCACTTTGCTATTAAAGGCAAAGGCCGGCAGGTTTTGAAACAGCAAGCAATTGACATCGTGGCAGATAAATTTAATAAGGACGTTAAGGACGATGAAGCAGACGCAATCTTGATCGGGCTATATTTTGAAGAAATGTACAGCTTTAGGGACGGCCTAGAAAATCATCGTTTAGGTATTTGATATGGAAAAGGAAAATCTACTACGGTCCAAGCGTATCTATGAGAAACGGCTGAGCGCTGAGCGAGGAACTACAACTTAAAACAATCAGCAATACGCGAGGACACCACTACAGCGCGAACTAACGCGAATGGCTGAACAAGGAAATTAAAGCCATAGACAAGAAATTAAAAGAAATCGAGGGGGATATGATGGATGGATATTGATAAAATCGAGGAACTAACCGAGCTGACTAGACAGTGGTTTTTGGACCGTGATATCACGCAGGGGGATATCTTTAAACAGACGCTCAAACTATTCGAAGAAATGGGTGAACTGGTCGCAGGGTATGCCAAGCAAAAAGAGCAACTCACAAAGGACAGCATCGGTGATTGTGCCGTGGTTGTCGTAGGATTGGCAATGATGATTGAACTTGATCCGGTTGAGATCATGACTAAGGCAGTAGAAGCGAGAAAGGGCGATATCAAAGACTGCTTTGAGTTGATGATTGACAATGCCAGCGAGTTCCAATTCTCGCGCAAGTTAGAAGTTAAAATAAATGCTAAGTTTAACCTTTTGAGAATCGTGAGCTATTTAAAAGCTATCGCGCACAAATTAGGATATGACTTCGTGGATTGCTTCGAACTAGCTTACAACGAGATTAAAGACCGCAAGGGTCGCTGGGTTGAGGGTAGCTTTGTAAAAGAGGAGGACCTGTAAAGTGAACCGGATTAAAGAACTAAGAAAACAACGTAAGATAACCCAGAAGGCCCTTGCTGACATATTTGGTGTAAGTGTAAGAACTATTCAAAAATGGGAACACGGCGACACGGCAATCAAAGCCGTTAAGACGAAAAAACTAGCAGACTATTTCGAGGTAAGCGAAGGGTATCTTTTGGGATATTCGCAAAGCCCAGACATTCAAGAAGAAAAAGGATTGCAGCTTTCAAAGTGCCAACAGTACCTACTGAAATTAATTAGCATCAAAGCATCTTTGCTACGCGAACAAGAAGAGATAAGCGCGCAAGACTTGAGCAATATTAAGAAACAAGCCAGATGCTTATATGAGGATCTGGTATGGATGCAATTTGAAGCAGAAGAAAGAGAAGGTAAATGAAAATGAATAAACGAGAATTAATTGAACACATTAATAACACATTATTTGATAATTTGAAAGATACATTGTTCACAGAACCTACACTTTCAATCACAGAAAGCGCAAAAGATAATAAAGTGACAATAGCGTTTGAAACCGAGCAGGGCGGTCTCCTTGTGGGCGGTATGTTAAAGAAATTTGAAAAAGTCACGATCCCATGGTTTATTGCTAACTGGATCAAGTATTGCAAAAATACGGGTGTAACCTTGGTCCGAGCTTTACTAGTTGAAGAAATCGATCTTTACAATTATGCAAACCAAAAAGACTATAAAAAGCTAAAAGAGTTTTTAAAGGTCAAAGACAATCAAGAAGCTTTTGCCTGTGCTTGGCTTGATGGATACGAGGTCGCGAAAGAGAAGCGGTATATTGTTAAAGTAAAAGGGGCAGAAGAAGGCTACAACTACTTAAATTGTCGTATAAGTTTGAATGAATATTTTTTTAGTGGAGAAAGTGAACCGTTAGATTTTCGCGTAAAACACACTCGGGAAATGCTTGAAAAAGCTGGCTTTGGCTGGGTGTTTGATTGTCCGGGGATTGAGATTGAGGAGGTGGAAGAATGATACAAACGCTTGAAGAAGGAATGAAGAATCAAAGTAAATGCATAAAAATCCCAATGGAAATCAGACCGTTTGATATAGGGTATCGAATAGTAAATAAACACGGTCAAGCGCTTGCCTTAAAAAACGGAGCAAGTATATTCGCCTTACCTTTTCTAGCGGAAAAAGCCATAAAGAAAGAGTTTGGGAAAAATGATCCAGACTTTGATATCGAAAAACATTCCGTTGAAGAAGTCGCTATTGTGAACCTAAGTAAATTTCATAGTTATTTTGAGGGGGTGGGAGAATGAGTAAATTTGAAATATATTTATCTAAAAACGACCTTGAGCATATCGCTAACGGGCATGATATAAAATTAAAAATCGACGGTAAAAGATTTTTGATAACAAATGAAATCATTTTGAAGCCTGCACTGATGAATGACATTATGGCTCCGATATTGAATTATAAAAATAAAATAATCGATACTGAACAGCAAAATATTGTTAATAGTTTCATAGGAGGTGCAAGATGATTCCAAAGTTTAGAGCGTGGTCTACGGATAAAAAGAATATGGCAGAAGTCAGAACACTACGATTTACCGATGAATTAGTAGAGACAGACAAGTTTGTTGAGCGAAGCATCGAGGGAGTCAAACTCATGCAATCAACAGGTTTGCTTGATAAGAATGGCAAGGAAATCTTTGAGGGGGATGTTATCGCTATAGAAGTGGACGACACTGAAACGCCAATAAATGCAAGAGTTTCCCAAAATAGCAAGATAGGCGTTTTGATGTTCCATGTTTTTGAAGACAATGAAGATGTACCGATGGTAGAGTTGCTAGAAGATAATTCGGTGGCGTTTGAAATCATCGGCAACGTCTACGAAAATCCCGAATTGTTGGAGGTGGAGTGATGAATAGACCGGGAAGATACCCATATACTAAAAATCAATGGGAAGAAGAAACAACGCTGGTATGTTTTGGTGATGACACTAGCTTTAAATTGAGAGTAGAAAGAAATCGAGTGACAGGAGAAAAGAAATGATCTTTGCTTTGACATTATCGGATATCGTGGAATTGATTATCGGTGCTATCTGGTTAATTGGTTTTATCGGTGCAATCATCGTGGGAATACTGGGCAGAAAAAGGGGAAACAATTCTTTTGAGACGCAAAGTGAACCTCTTAATTTAGATAGTGGACTAATGAACGCAAAGAAATTAAACAGGAAAGAGGGGCGAGAAAATGACGAACAATGATAAGTTGATACGTGCGAATTTTGCGTTTATTCTGTTTGTCTTAATTGCCGCATGCGTCAACCTTAACGCACGAGTACGGGTGCTCAAAACGAGCAACAGCGAGCTACAGCAGACAATCAGAACACAAAAGGACGAGCTCGAAAAAATCGAAGAAAAAAACGTGATGCAGGACGTGATTATAAATAAATTGAACAATGATTATAATTCACGTATGGCTCAACAATTACAGGAGGTAGCAGATGAGAACGGAGTTGGAGGGTGATCTGACACCAGAAGAATTGTGTCAGACAATTATGGAGACTGTCATGAAAAACGCTGAGCTAATCACGATGAAAACAGGGGAAGATGATGGAATTGAAAAAAGAATTTTTCCAAGAAGCGGATAAGGCGATAGCTGAATTTGACTCTATCTATGATTTTTTCAAAGTCGCGAAAAGTCACAACGCATACCAAGACGGAGCGCGTTATGAGAAATACAAGAAACAAAACAGAATGCCGTCGTCTGCAATCATCGCGAGATTCGTTGGATTCGTCGAGACTGATCTACTCTACGAGTGTATGAAAGAGGCGCTTGATAAAGTAGGCCCAGGTCGGTCTAGCGAGGACCTGGTCGAACGATTCTACAGAGATAATCATAACTACAAGCGAAACGAAGAACGCAAGCGAGAGCGCCGCTTAAGACGGAAATTAGAAGCGCTGAACTTAATATCTAAAATGGAAGGGTGGGATTGAATGCTTTTCGGAGAAGTGCTAAAGAACAAAACAAAGGAGAACGCAGATAACACCCTAAAAAACTACCGCGTACTGTTACGGATAGCAGGGGAGGAGTATAGCCCAAAAGTCACAGCTACTTACTCGCTAGAGCCAAAAAGCGCACCAAGTTCCCCCAGCCGTCAAACTGAACAAATGGTTATAAGACGGGTAAGCGCCCAGCAAGAGCTGGAACTTATGGCATCAGCTATTAATAGACTGTCTGATCTCAACTTATCGCAGATTTTGATTGAACGATATTGTAGAGTGAGATTTAGACAAGACAAGGCTATTTATCCAAGTCTGGGATATTCGGAAAGTGAATACTACAGATTGCTGGATCGGGCTTTATTAGAGTTCGCAGAGGCTTATAAAGCAGGGGAATTGCTAGAGTATAGATTCTTGGGAGATAATTGAAAGAAAATCGGGAGTAAAAGCGCTGTATTGAGTGGTATTATAGTATTATCCAATGAAGTAGGAAGGAACTTCGCCATTTGGTTGTCTCCTTATAGTAGGTTGCTGGGTAACTCAACGGTAGAGTGGCGGACTATTAACTGTAAATGCGGGTTCGATTCCCGTCCCGGCTATAAAAAGCACCGCAAAAAACGAAAAATGAAAGTGACCGATGATGTAAGTTTGGTGCTACTTACTAGGCCCCTTGAATTATTTTGTCAATGAGGACAAAGTAGACCATATAACCCGAGAAGCGCGCATCGTTAAGGTGCGCTCTTTTTGGTGCTTGGAGTTAAAAGTGAAAATAGAGAAAATTAGTATTTCAGAAATAACTGAATATGAGAACAATGCGAAGTTACACCCTCGCGAACAAATTGAGCAGATCAAGAAATCAATCCAGGAGTTTGGGAATAACGACCCAATAGCGATTGACGAGGACAATGTTATCATTGAGGGCCACGGACGGTACAAGGCCTTGAAAGAATTAGGCTTTGACGAGGTGGAAGTGATTCGTCTATCGCACATGGATGATGAGCAGAAACGCGCTTACATCCTAGCTCACAATAAATTGACTATGAACTCTGGGTTTGACATTGAACTTTTAAACTCAGAGCTTGAAAGTATTGTGAACATTGACATGGAAGATTTCGGGTTTGACTACTACGAGCCGGAGTCCGAAGTTGAAGAGGACGACTTTGAAGTCGAAGAAACCAAGGAACCAATCGCGAAGCTGGGAGATATCTACCAACTTGGACGGCACCGTCTTATGTGTGGTGATTCTACTGATCCAGACCAGCTTGCGAAATTGGTAGACGGACAGCAGATTGATTTGATTGTTACTGACCCGCCGTATAACGTAGCCTATGAAGGTGGAACCGAGGAAGCTCTAACGATTATGAACGACAGCATGGATAATGAATCATTCAGAAAGTTTTTGAGAGACGCGTTCTTTGCTGCAGACACGGTTCTACGCGAAGGTGGGGCATTTTATATCTGGCACGCAGATTCGGAAGGTTACAATTTTAGGGGGGCTTGCTCGGATATCGGATGGACAGTACGTCAATGTTTAATCTGGAATAAGAACACCCTTGTTTTGGGTCGTCAAGATTATCAGTGGAAACATGAACCTTGCTTGTATGGCTGGAAAGAGGGCGCAGCACATTACTTTGTGAACGACCGGTCCTTAACAACTATTATTGAGGATGTGGAAGATTTAAACAAAATGACGAAGGCAGAGCTTGTTGAGTACATTGAGCGTATGCAGGCAAACTCTCCTACCACTATCATCAACGAGAATAAACCGACAAGAAATGGTTTACACCCTACTATGAAGCCGTTGAAATTAATTGAACGGCTGGTACGTAACTCTAGTAAAAAAGGCTGGAATGTGCTTGATAGCTTTAATGGATCCGGTTCGACTATGATTGTTTGTGAGGATTTAGGGCGGACCTATTTTGGCATGGAACTAGACCCACGGTATGTGGATGCTACAATTCAACGCTGGGAAGAACACACCGGCCAGACGGCTGTTAAGTTGAATTAAGAATATTATTTTGAAAAGGAAGTGAGGCGATGGCTGGTGCAGATAATTTAATACCAAATGAACAGCGAACGCCCGAAGAACGCCGAGCGAATGCAAGAAAAGCGGGTATCGCTTCCGGTAAGGCACGCAAAAGAAAAGCGAACATGAAAAAGACGCTTGAGGCTCTACTTGTTTCCAAAGTTTCGAATCCTCAGCTCTCTAGAGTACTACAGGACATGGGTTTTGAGGACGATTACGAGTCAGCTCTCCTTTTGGTAGCAATGCAAAAAGCCTTAAAAGGTAGCTCGCGTCACATGGAGTTGATATCTAAGATAGTAAACAGCGAGGGTGCCAAGGATACGCTTGATAAGAAAGAACAGAAAGCACGTATCAAGTCTCTTGAGCTTGAGAACAAACGTAAGGCCCAAGCATTAGACGAGGCGGGAGGTGGTGCTGATGAGTCAATCCTCATCATCGACGATATCCCAAACGACTAAGCCAACTATAAAACTCAGTAAAGAGATCAATCCTAAGTTTTACAGCGTGTGGCGGTCAGCAAAACCTTATAATATTTTAAAGGGTGGTCGTAACTCGTTTAAGTCATCGGTCGTTGCTCTCTTGCTTGTTTTTATGATGATTAAAGCGATAACCAAGGGGCAATGCGTAGAGATCATTATTGTCCGGAAGGTTGGTAACACAATCTTTGATAGCGTCTATAAGAAGATAATCTGGGCGCTTGATAAGTTTGGCATGGCTAATCAGTTCAAGCGGACTAAAAGCCCTTATAAGATCGTACATAGACGGACAGGATCGACGTTCCACTTCTACGGCCAGGACGATTTCCAGAAACTGAAATCGAATGAGGTCGGAAAGGTTATTGCGGTATGGTACGAGGAAGCAGCCGAGTTTGCTGACTCCGAAGAGTTCGACCAGTCAAACAGTACTTTTATGCGTCAAAAACACCCGGACTATCCATTCGTGCAATTCTTCTGGTCGTACAACCCACCGCGTAACCCGTATAACTGGATCAATGAGTGGGTTGATTCATTGCGAACGGCTGAGAAGTATTTGATACATGAGTCAAGCTATCTTGATGATGAGCTTGGTTTTGTGACCGATCAAATGCTGGACGAGATAGAACGTATCAAGACCAACGACTACGACTACTACAGGTATTTATACCTGGGTGAGCCGGTTGGCCTTGGTACAAACGTGTATAACATAGATTTGTTTAAACGCGTAGACAAGATACCGGACGGTGAGCGTGTCATAGGTCAGTTATTCGCAGCAGATACAGGACACCAACAGTCAGCAACTACTTGCTTGCACGCGGTTGTGACTAACAGATCCAATCTCTATCTTGTGGATAACTACTACTACAGCCCGGCTGGCAAGGTCAAAAAGAAAGCTCCGAGCGTATTATCTAAAGAGCTTCACGACTTTGTGGTTAAACAAACGCAGAAATATCCGAATGTACCAGTAATTGAAATGACGATAGATAGCGCGGAGGGAGCATTGAGAAACCAGTATTTAGAGGACTTTGGTATTCGCTGGCACCCAGTGGCCAAGAAGAAGAAAATCATAATGACAGAGTACGTCCAGTCGCTCCTTGCGAATGGCCGTTTTTATTATTTTCCAACGGAAAACAACCTCAAGTATTTTATTGAGGAGCATAAACGCTATCAGTGGGACGAGAAATCGGTCAAGGACGACGACCCGAAAGTCATTAAAGAGGACGATCACACTTGCGACGCGTTCCAGTACATGGTCGTTGATAACGCACAATTATTAAGATTAAAAGCCTAAGAAAGGTTTGAAATGAGTATCTTACAATCAATAAGAAATATATTTAAGAGGGGTAAATATGTAATGACAAGCCAATCATTAGGCAATATCACAGAACATCCTAAAATTGCAATTAACAAGGACGAATACGATCGTATCCAGAAGAACTTAAAATACTATCAGAGTAAGTGGGACCCTATCCGTTACCGCAATTCAAACCGCGTTGATAAACAGCGGACACGAAACCACTTGCCTATCGCTCGCACGGCTTGTAAGAAGATCGCCAGCCTGGTATTCAATGAGCAGGCAGAGATAAGCGTTGCGAATGGAACGACAAACGAGTTCATTCAATCAGTCTTGCTGAATGACCGCTTTAATAAGAACTTTGAGCGATACCTTGAGAGCTGTCTTGCGCTTGGTGGTCTTGCTATGCGTCCTTACGTTGATGACGATAAGATCAAGATTTCATTTGTTCAAGCCCCTGTTTTTTATCCGTTACAGTCCAATACGCAGGACGTATCTTCTGCAGCGATTATCAATAAGAGCCAAAAGACAGTAGGAAAAGAAACAATCTACTATACTTTGGTTGAGTTGCATGAGTGGACCAAGGATAAAAAATACACAATCACTAATGAACTGTACCGTTCGAGTGAAAAGGAGCGCGTTGGTGACCGTGTGCCACTATCCGAGGTATACGAGGACCTTGAGGAAGAAGTAACGCTTGACGGGCTTACACGTCCGTTATTTACTTACCTAAAACCTCCTGGCATGAATAACAAAGATATTAACAGCCCGCTTGGCCTGTCTATCTTTGATAATGCTAAGAGTACTATTGACTTTATCAATACCACTTATGACGAGTTTAAGTGGGAAGTGCGCATGGGTCAACGGCGCGTGTTAGTACCAGACCAAACTGTCCGGATTGGTTTTGACCATCACGGAGATACCGATCTAGTCACGCGCGAATTTGATCCAGAGCAAAACGTCTATGAGCAGATTGACGGCGGGAAAGATACACCAATCAACATCACAGACCTTACTACTCCTATCCGGTCAGACGACTACATCAAGGCAATCAATGAGGGCCTTGCGTTGTTTGAGATGCAGGTTGGAGTATCGCCTGGAATGTTTACGTTTGACGGTAAGAGCATGAAGACTGCGACCGAGGTTGTATCCGAAAACTCTGATACATATCAGTTAAGAAACAGTATCGTGAGCCTTGTAGATCAGTCTATCAAAGAGCTTGTGATCTCTATTTGTGAGATTGGTAAGCTATACGGCTTGTATAGCGGTCCTATTCCAGAGATGAACGATATCACGGTAAACCTTGATGATGGTGTCTTTGTTGACAAGAATAACGAGCTTGACTACTACGCTAAAGCCTTGTTAAGTGGCCTTGTTAGTAAGCAGTACGCTATATCTAAAGCGCTGGGCTTGTCAGATAAGGAAGCTGCACAAATGCTTGCGGATATCAAAAAGGAAACAGCAGAAAGCATGGAGCTAGAGCGTAGCACGAGCGAAGTTGATATTTATGGAGAGTGAGTAAATGGCGCGTAACAAGTATCCGGTATTGTTTAACGAGGAGCAGTTAGAGTTGCGCGCTTCACAAGTCGGTGATATCTATCATCAAATGGCGCGTGACCTATTCGACGAGGTTATTGACAGGCTTTTAGAGCGCGGTGCTGAATCACTGGCAGACAACCCGTATATCTGGCAGTTAGAGCGAATGAGCCAGATGCACATGTTAAATGAGCAGAACCTGGACACAATCTCCCGTTACTCTAAAATAGGCCGTGAACAGCTCAGAAAGGTCATTGAGGACGAGGGCTTTAAAATCTATCAGACGACCAAAGAACAGCTCATAGACGACCTCGGGGGTGGTGATTTTGGCGATTCTAAGCACGCGCAGGAGTTACTTGCTGGGTATTTCGAACAGTCGCACGGCGATATTAGTAACTTGATTAATACCACGCTTCCAGGCATCGTTACAGATGTATACCGTCAAATGGTCCAGGAAGTCGTAGCTCGTCAAGTGGTTGGTCTAGTCACGCATGACAAGGCTGTATCTCAAACCGTCATGAAATGGCAAGAGATAGGCTTTAAAGGTTTTATTGACCGAGGTGGCCACTACTGGAAAGTGGACAACTACGCTAGAACTGTTATTAAAACTACGGTCATGCGAAGCTACCGAGAGATGCGCACCATGCCAGCGGACGAGCTGGGTATTGATACCTTTTATTATTCTAAAAAGGCAACGGCCCGCGAGGCTTGCGCTCCCTTACAGCATCATATTGTAACCTATGGCGAAGCAAGGGAAGAACACGGTATTAGTATTCTATCGCTTGCAGATCATGGCTACGGAACTCCTGGAGGTTGTTTGGGTATTAACTGCGGACACATGCTTACTCCTTTTGTGCCTGGTATCAACGAACTACCAGAACTAGGGCCGGACGTTAAGAATATCACACAAGAAGAAGCGATTAGAAATGCTAATGCGCAATCTAAACAAAGGGCATACGAGAGAGCTATTCGCAAGTCAAAAGAGAAGCTACACGTTGCCGAGAAGTTAGGCGACCAGGAACTTATCAGCAAGTTTAAAACCAAAATCAGAGACCAACAGGCAACCTTGCGAGATTATATCGCGGACAAGCCTTTCTTGCGTCGTGACTATGCGAGGGAAAGGTATTACAAACCAAAAGGAGAAAACGCTGATGAATAAGGCTGTTAAATTTTTGGAAAAGATTTTGTTTAGAAAGAAAAAAACATTTTTGGAACGTCAAAAAGATATATCGCGGGCAGCTTTCGAAGGTTTTGTAAGCGGTATGGAAGAATAAAGGCTTTTATAGCCTTTTTATTTTGCGCCCATTATCTGGATAAGAGGTGATTTCCTCCTTTTTTCTTACCTCTTGCGGGATCGTTACCCGCTGGGCGCTTTCGTTGGCGGACGTAAACCGCCAAAATCGTCTACTGGACGTAAAACAGGAAGGAGTTTTAGACATGAGTTTAAAACGTGAGATGTTAGTTGATGCAGGTATCGAAGACAAGGAAACTATTGAGCGCATTATGGCAGCGTACGGGTCAGCAATCAAAGAAGCCAAGTCTGAGGTGCAAGCAGAAAACGACAGCTTGAAAACACAACTTGAACAACGGGACCAAGCTATCAAAGACTTACAAGCCAAAGAGGGAGCTAGTGAAGAAGCCAAGAAACAACTGGCAGACTTACAAGCTCAATTTGAAAGCTATAAGACAGATAGTGAAGCGAACCTTGCGCAAGTTAAGAAAACCAACGCGGTTGCTTTAGCTTTGAAAGACGTGGGAGCGCATAACTCCGAGGACCTTATGAAGTTTATTGATCTTGACAAGATCGAGCTTGCAGAAGATGGCAAGCCGAAACTAGAAGAAACTATCAACGGTCTAAAGGAATCAAGCCCTTACCTTTTCGTAACAAAGGAAGAACCACAAGAACCACAGCCAAAGTTCGCGCTTGGTGGCAATCCGTCCGCTGGTGGTGATAGTGACCTCAGCCCGGAAGATAAAGCTCTATTTGCTGGCTTTGACAGCATTTAAAAATAAAAGAAAGTAGGATAAGCCTATATGACTATTAACTATGCAGCTAAATTTGATGCTAAAGTAGATGAGCGCTTTACCAAAGAAGCCCTCTCGACTGGTATCGTCAACTCTGACTACGACTTTACCGGTGTAGACACTGTTAAAGTTTACTCAATCCCAACAACAGCAATGAACGACTACGCGCTTACCGGTAACACCCGTTACGGTACGGCAGCCGAACTTGAAAACAACGTCCAAACGTTGACACTTACTAAAGACCGTTCATTCACTTTCACGATTGACAAACGTTCAGTCCAAGATACAAACGGAGCTATGGAAGCAGGCAAAGCCCTTGCCCGTCAACTTTCAGAAGTGATTATCCCAGAAGTGGATACTTACCGTTTCGGCAAAGTCGTTGCTGGTGCTGACACAGCCAACGTTAAAACTGGCGCAGTAACTAAGAACAACGCGTATGAAGCAGTGCTTGACGGTCAAGTTAAATTGACTGATGCGCTTGTACCGGAAGAAGGACGCAAGCTCCACGTTTCTCCAGAATTCTACAAACTTATCAAACTTGATCCATCATTCGTGAAGAACTCTGACCTCGGTCAAGAAGTAGCGTTTAAAGGACAAGTTGGTGTTATCGACGGTTTGCCTGTTATCTTGACTCCAACTTCACGCTTGCCAGAAAACGTAGCGTTTGTTATCGCGCACCCTATCGCAACCACTTCTCCTGTCAAATTGGAAGACTACAAGATCCACGATAACCCACCAGGCATCAATGGTTACCTTGTAG
>CAJPKC010000010.1 GCA_905370255.1 Streptococcus oralis | reverse complement strand
AGATTGGGATTTTCAAAACATTTGATTGCTTTGCATTCAAAAATCTACTTCGTAGACGATGCCATAAAGAATTGGGTTTTATAAAATCCTTGTCATAAAAATGAACTTCAATAGTATAAAAATCCCTTGAACTTCTACCACCCTTGATTCTCATGAGAGAAAATGTTTCTACTTGCCCCCAGGAATAAAACTGCCAATCTTTTTTAGGATGTGGCTTATAGGAAAAACCTTGGGCCGTACATTTCAAATACTCTTTATCTGAAAAAAGAAGTCGCAAACGTTCATACAAAATCCATCCAACAATAATGATTAAGAATAAGACAAAGAGTCTTAATGCCACCAATCCCACAGGTGCCTCCTTGGGATAGGTCATCATAAAAGATAGGCTCCAAAGAAGAAAAGCTAACTCAAGGAAGCAGAGAAGAATAGTCCAAATGATTTTCTTACTGCTCCATTTGATAATTTTTTCTTCCATTACGCCAACTCACTTAAATATTCATAGCGTTCATATTTTTCAAGTAAGGCTTCATTCTTCTCATCTAGCTCTTTTTGAAAAGTCGCTAGTTTTCCAAAATCAGAGCCATTTGCCTGCATTTCTTCTTCAATAGCAGCGATTCGATTTTCCAGGTTTTCGATATCACCTTCAATACTCGCCCACTCCTGCTTTTCCTGGTAGGTCATGCGTTTCTTTTCTTCACGGACTTTGACTACTTTTTCCTTATCAGCCTTTTGACTTTGCGTGACTGCTTCTGCTTCAAAGGCCTTTTCATCCAGATAGTCAGTGTAATGTCCGAAGAAAGGACGGATGGTCCCGTCTTCAAAAGCAAGAATCTTAGTTGCTACCTTATCAAGGAAATAGCGGTCGTGACTAACTGTCAAGACTGGTCCTGCAAAACCTTGTAAGAAATTTTCTAGAACTGTTAAGGTCGCAATGTCTAGGTCATTTGTTGGTTCATCCAAGAGAAGCACATTGGGTTTTTCAAGGAGTAATTTGAGGAGGTACAGCCGCTTCTTCTCTCCACCTGACAGCTTCTCAATCAAGGTGCCGTGAGTTGAGCGTGGGAAAAGAAATTGTTCTAGTAATTCTGCAATGGATGTCGTAGTACCACCGCTAGTCTTAACCTCTTCTGCCACTTCCTGCAGGTAATTGATAACCCGCTTACTTTCATCCAAACCTTCGATTTGTTGAGAGAAATAAGCGATGCGAACCGTTTCTCCGATAATAACTTGACCTTCAGTTGGCTCGAGACTTCCTGCAATGAGATTGAGAAGAGTTGACTTCCCAACACCATTATCCCCAACGATTCCGATACGGTCTTTGGCTTGTACCAAAAGATTAAAATGTTTCAGAATCGGTTTATCGTCATAGGCAAAGGAAACATCCTTAAACTCGATAACTTTTTTACCGATACGGCTAGTTTCAAAATTCATGCTCAAGTCTGTCTCAAGGCTAGTATCTGAAACTTCCTTTTTCAAGTCATGGAATCGATTGATACGAGCTTGTTGCTTGGTTGCACGAGCTTGAGGTTGCCGTCTCATCCAAGCTAATTCTTGTTTGTAAAGTTGTTCCTTTTTGTGAAGAAGAGCTGCGTCACGCTCATCCTGTTCAGCCTTGAGACGGACATAATCTTGGTAATTCCCCTGATACTCTGTTAATCCACCTCTATCCAATTCAAAAATTCGCGTAGAAAGAGCATCCAGGAAATAGCGATCGTGGGTGATGAAGAGGACGGTCTTCTTGGAATTCTTCAAGAAAAGTGTCAGCCACTCGATGGTCGCAATGTCCAGATGGTTGGTTGGCTCATCAAGAAGCAAGAGATCATGATTTCCTAAAAGCACTTGCGCCAATTGAACCCGTCTACGAAGACCACCCGACAAAGCTCCAACAGGAGTTGATAATTCTTGAATGCCTAGTTTACTGAGAACAGTCTTGACCTGACTTTCGATTTCCCATGCTTGGAGAGAATCCATCTCCGCCATAACCCGTTCTAAACGATCCTGCTTGTCCTCACTATAGTTAAGCATGAGCAGTTCATACTCACGTATTAACTGGATTTCCTTCAAATCACTTGATAAGACAGTATCCAAGACAGTCTTGCTGTCATCAAAATCGGGATTTTGAGTCAGGTAGCCAATCTTGTAATCACTCTTTGCTGAAAAAGGGCTAATATCACCATCAAAACCTGAAACACCTGAAATCACATCTAGAAGGGTTGTTTTCCCAGTTCCGTTGACCCCAATAAGACCGATGCGATCTAAGTCGTGGATGATAAAAGAAATATCCTTAAAAACGGTCTTGTCACCAACGGATTTGCTTAGTTTTTCAACGATAAAATCACTCATTTTCTCTCCCTTAAGTATGCATGAATGGCTTCCACTTCATTATCTAGATTACCATCCACAATAGCGTACTCAATTTCTTCTAAAACATCCCCTAATTCTGGACCTGGATGATAGCCATATTCCTTGATGAGAATGCCACCATTAATTTGCATCTCTTTCTTATCATGAATAGTCAAGCTCTCGTAGGTTTCTGTGATCGCTTGTGGGTTGACTTCCTTCCCTTGAGCTCTGCGAAGATTTTCAGCCTGTAAAAGCAAATTTAAATCAAAGCGGTAGCAATCACGCTTGCTTAGTTCTCCCTCATCTCGGAGAGACAAGATACTCAATAAATCCTGTACCTGCTTGGCAAATTGGCGTGAAGTCTTCCAATGTTTCAAAAATTGTTGAGCATCTTCCACTTCTAAAACCCATAAAAGTGCTGCCCAAGCTTGCTCAGAAGATTCAAAAGTAAAATCTTTTTCTAAATCAAACAAAGACTGGAGTTTCTCCTGACTGCCTACCATATCTGGAAGATAATCATAAGCTTGACTCTCAATCATAGATGATAAACCTACTCGCCAATAGGGAGCCAGTAAAAGCTTATCAAACTCGACAAAGGTGCGCTCCACAGAGATTTTATCTAAGAGTGGCGTTAAGGCCTTCATCGCTTCAAACGTTTCTTGCTCGAGTTCAAAACCAAGACTAGCTTGGAAACGAAAGCCACGCATGATGCGTAGCGCGTCTTCATTGAAACGTTCACTAGCTACACCGACAGCTCGCAGGACTTGATTTTCTAAATCTTTGAGACCATCAAATAAATCGACGATTTCCCCTGTCTCATCCAAGGCAAAGGCATTGACTGTGAAATCTCGGCGTTTGAGATCTTCTTCGAGTGAACGAACAAAAGAAACAGAACTTGGTCTCCGATAGTCTACATAGACATCCTCTGTTCGAAAAGTGGTTACTTCGTACTCTTCATCTCCATCTAAAACCAAAACGGTCCCATGCTCAATGCCGATATCAGCTGTGCGTGGAAAAATCTGCTTGGTCTCTTCAGGATAAGATGAAGTCGCGATATCCACATCATGGATGGGACGATTGAGTAGGGCATCCCTAACAGAGCCACCCACAAAATAAGCTTCAAATCCTGCTTCTTTAATTTTTTCTAATACTGGTAAAGCCTTCTGAAATTCAGAAGGCATTTTTGTTAATTTCATAGTAAGTGTTCTAATCCATAGACAAGCTCATGACGCTTGACAACTTCTTTGATTCCCAAATTCACCCCTGTCATGAAGGAGCTACGATCATAGGAGTCATGACGCAGAGTCAATCCCTCTCCTTGATTGCCAAAAATGACCTCTTGATGAGCTACCAAACCTGGCAAGCGAACTGAATGGATTCGCATACCATCAAAGTTAGCTCCACGTGCTCCCGCAATGAGTTCTTCCTCATCGCTAGCACCTTGTTGAATAGACTCACGAACTTGTGCCATCAACTCAGCTGTTTTGATAGCTGTCCCGCTCGGCGCATCTTTTTTCTTATCATGGTGAAGTTCAATAATCTCCACATTTGGAAAGTATTTAGCTGCCTGTGCTGCAAATTGCATGAGTAAGACAGCACCCAAGGCAAAGTTAGGAGCAATCAAGCCACCCAAGCCTTTGGAACGAGACAATTCCTTTAATTCTTCGATTTCTTGACTGGTGAAACCTGTCGTTCCTACTACTGGAGCAAAGCCATTTTCAAGAGCAAAGCGTGTATTCTCATAGGCGACAGCTGGTGTAGTAAAGTCTACCCAAACATGGGCATCAAAGCCTGCTAAGTCATTTTTATCATTGAATACTGGAATTCCTTGCCATTCAGATGCAGACTCAAAAGGATCCAAAACAGCTACTAGTTCAAGTTCAGGATCAGACAAAACCATCTGACAAGCAGCTTGCCCCATTCTTCCCTTAAAACCAGCAATAATCACTCGAATACTCATCTTTACTCCTATTTAAGATACAAAGCCTGCAAGAACACAAAGTGAAAATAGGAGTTCTAATCAAGGAGTAGATACTCCTTGGAAGAACTATCTTTTTCACACAGGGTTCCAGGCGTGTTCAATTGCTAAGATACAAAGGACGTTAGCTGCCCATGAAAAATAGGGAATGGCGCTGACTTTCCATGAAAGGCAAGACAGGCATCTTTTTTCAAGAGGCAGATAGTCCGTGTTCAATTTTAAGATACAAAGCCTGTAAGAACAATCTAGACGATTGGTGTATAACCTAAAGCAATACTTCCTTCTCCAATGTGAGTCCCGATGACACTACCGAAGGTTGCAATTGAAATCTCTGTAGCTACTCCGCCGTCTAACAAAAGCTGACGCAAGTCTGCTGCTTTTTGAGGAGCATTCCCATGAATGACAGTAATCTGATAATTTCCATTACTTGTTACTTCTTTGACAATTTCAACCAAACGTTTTGTTGCTTTCTTCTCTGTACGAACCTTCTCATAAACTTCGATAACACCTTGGTCATTGAAATATAGAATTGGTTTAATGCTAAGAAGATTCCCTAAAATAGCTGCGCCATTTGATAAACGACCACCTTTAACCAGATGATCAAGGTCATCTACCATGATAAAGGCAGAAGTATTTTCAATCTGTTCCGTTAACTTGTCTAGTATAGACTGGAAATCATCTCCCTGATCAGACCATTGAAACACACTTTCCACCATAAATCCTAGGGGCGCACTTGTAATGCGAGTATCAGGAAAAGCAATGGTTAAATCTTCGAACTCATCCGTCATATACTGGATATTCTGGTGAAATCCTGAGATTCCAGAAGAAAGGAAGAGACCCAAAACATGAGTATAGCCTTTTTCTTTTAATGATGATAAAATTTCATCCAACTTTGCAATACTTGGTTGACTTGTTTTAGGTAGTTCAGATGAACGAGCCATTTTTTCATAAAATTCTTGAGCGGTTAGATTTACACCTTCAACATACTCCTGTCCGTCGATATTCACAGGAATGTCAAGCACAAATAAATCTTCTTTCCGCAAGGTTTCCGCTTGTAGAAAAGCAGATGAGTCTGTTATGACCGCTAATTTCATTCTTTTAAAACTCCAAATTAATTCCTGGTAAATCTAGTGCAATTTCCGTCACTTCATAAGTCAAACGGTTTAGCATATCCAAAGAAGGACGAGCAAGCGTCTCAACTTCTTCTTGACTAAAGTCACTTGGTTGATCTACGATGCGACCTTCTACGTGGTTTACTTGAGAAATAGTTCCACTGATAACAAATTTATCAAAGACAATCATAAAGCTCAAAACAACTACGAGAGAAGTCACTTGATTTTCTTGGTCATGTTGAAGTAGTTGGAAGTTCACATCAACCTTTGTTTCAGGAATTCCGTTCTCATTTTCCCATTCAAAATTACGCGCATCAAAGTGATACTGACTAACAAATTCTTGTTCACGTTTTAAATTCATCATATTCTCCATGGTTACAATTTACTTTGACATTGTAACATATTTTCTTATTTTCTGCTAACTTTCCTAAATTCCGATTTCTGCTTTCACAACTTCAGCAATGGTATCCACATAGTAATCCACTTCTTCAGTTGTTGGTGCTTCAGCCATGACACGCAAGAGTGGCTCAGTTCCACTTGGGCGAACGAGAATACGTCCGTTACCTGCCATCTCTTCTTCCATCTTATCGATAATAGCCTTGATAGCTGGTACTTCCATGGCTTTGTCTTTCATGGTGTTTTCCACACGGATATTAACCAATTTTTGTGGGTAAATTGTTACTTCTGAAGCCAATTGAGATAAGCTCTTACCTGTTTCTTGCATGATCTTAGTCAATTGAACTGCTGACAACTGACCATCACCAGTTGTATTGTAGTCCATCAAGATAACGTGACCTGACTGTTCTCCACCGAGATTGTAGCCTGATTTTCTCATTTCTTCAACTACATAGCGGTCTCCAACAGCAGTGACAGCTTTATTAATGCCTTCACGATCCAAGGCTTTATGGAAACCAAGGTTGGACATAACTGTTGTTACAATTGTATTTTGTGCCAATTGACCTTTTTCAGAAAGGTATTTACCGATGATATACATAATCTTATCACCGTCGACAATCTCACCGTTTTCATCTACTGCAATCAAACGATCGCTGTCCCCATCAAAGGCTAAACCAATGGCTGATTGACTTTCTTTGACAAGTTCTTGCAAGGCTTCTGGATGAGTCGAACCAACATTCAAGTTAATGTTCAAACCATCTGGATTTTCTCCAATGACAGTGATTTGAGCACCCAAATCTGCAAAAATTTGACGAGCACTTGTAGAAGCTGCTCCATTTGCAGTATCCAAGGCTACCTTCATCCCTTCAAGAGCTGTTCCAGTTGAAACCAGGTAGGCTTCATACTTGCGTAATCCTTCTGGGTAATCAACAACAGTACCTAATCCTTCAGCACTTGGACGTGGGAGAGTATCTTCACTGGCGTCAAGCAAGGCTTCGATTTCTGCTTCTTTGTCATCGTCTAGCTTAAAGCCATCTCCACCAAAGAATTTAATCCCGTTATCAAGGGCTGGGTTGTGGCTAGCTGAAATCATGACACCTGCGCTCGCTCCTTCAGTTTTCACCAAATATGCTACTGCAGGCGTAGCAAGTACACCAAGTTTATAAACGTGAATTCCCACAGAAAGAAGACCAGCAATCAAGGCTGCTTCTAGCATTTGACCTGAGATACGTGTATCGCGTCCAACAAAAACCTTAGGCGCTTCTGTCGCATGTTGACTGAGGACATATCCTCCAAAGCGACCCAATTTAAAGGCCAATTCTGGCGTTAATTCTACGTTTGCTTCTCCACGGACTCCGTCCGTTCCAAAATATTTACCCATTTTAAGATTCCTTTTCTAGTATAATGTTTATTTTAAGATTCTGACTTCGTCTCTGCTGCTGTCGTTGAAGAGTTTTCGGTAGACGAACCATTACTTGTTGAGGTTGTACTACTTGTTGTTCTGACAGCTTTGGTCGTTACTTTCATAGTAGTTTCAAAAGGTGTAATCACTGTTGGTAAGACAGCTCCATTTTTATCAACAGCTTGCAAAGGAACTGATCCAGAATAGTTCCCTGTAATCTGTTCACTCGTTGGTAAAACTGCAACAATCCGATCAATCTTAGATAGTGTATCCGCATCACTAGTTACTGAAACTTTTTCATCAGAAACAGTCACACGTTCGATTATAATCTTCTCATCAATTTGACTAGAATCAATTTGAGGTACAACAGGTACATTATCTCGAGTAACTTTCTTACCAACCTTGACTGTGATCTTTTGAGGTGTTGCTACAGCTGTCAAACCACTTGGAAGATTTTCAATGGTCAAGGGAACTTCAATCGTTCCTTCTGTAGCCTGGGTCAAATCAGCAGTCACTTTAAATTTACGAGTGCTTTCCTGCATCTCACTAGCCAAGGTGACTCGATTCGAACCCGTCAAAAATACCGTTACTTCTGAACTGAAACCACTGATAAAATACTGCTCACTATCATACTGAATATCAATCGGTACATTGACTACTGTATTGGTATAGGTTTCAGTTTTAGTTTGTCTTGCGTTGGTATTGTTTTGATAATTGATTGATGTTGCATAGATAAACAGGACACATGCAAAGAGGAGTGAGGAGATGATATAAAGACTATTTCTTTTCATTATTCCAGCCTCCTAATAGACGTTCTTTTAAGCTTAGTTCTTGTTCATCCTTAGGTATCAGAATACGACGTAGTTCTTCCTCGAATTCTTCCAAACTTAGATCATGTTTGAAGACACCATTGTAGGTGATGGATATACCTCCAGTTTCTTCTGATACAACAAAAGTAAGGGCATCTGAAACTTCTGATAAACCAATGGCTGCACGGTGACGAGTTCCGAACTCTTTGGAAATACCTGTGTTTTCAGTCAGTGGTAAATAGGCAGAAGTTACTGCAATCCGATCTCCACTGATAATGACTGCACCGTCATGGAGAGGCGTATTAGGGATAAAAATGTTAATTAATAACTCAGCAGAAATCTTAGCATCCAAAGGAATTCCTGTAACGATGTACTCCTGCAAGGTTCTCACACGTTGAACAGCTACCAAAGCTCCAATCTTTCGCGGGCTCATATACTCAACCGATTTTACAAAAGCCTGTACCATCTGCTCTTCTGAACTTATAGGAGTATTTGAAAAGAAGTCCGTAGCTCGACCTAATCGTTCCAAACCTGTCCGAATTTCTGGAGAAAAGATAACAACCGCTGCGATAACTCCATAGGTAATCAATTGGTTAATCAACCAGGAAATAGTCGTCAAGCCCAAAAAATTAGCCGCAATCTGAGCTAAGATAAAAACTAAAACGCCTCGAACCAGAATCATAATCTTGGTTCCTGCAATTGATTTTGTAAATTGATATAAGATATAAGCGACGATTAGAATATCAATCACATTTATCGCAATACTCCAAGGACTGGAAAACAAACTAGACCAGTATTGAAGATTAGATAATTGCTGAAAATTCATCCTGTGTCCCCTCTCCAAAAAAGCTTCTCTTCATTATACCATTTTTAATGGAAATTTTCTCCCCCCTACCTCATTTTAAATTGGCAGAAAATATGATAGAATAAAATGATAAAAATGAAATAAGGAGAAACCATGTCTGAATTATATGATATTACCATCATAGGGGGTGGCCCAGTTGGTCTTTTCGCAGCCTTTTATGCAAATTTACGTCAAGCTAAAGTACAAATCATTGACTCTCTTCCTCAATTAGGTGGCCAACCTGCCATTCTTTATCCTGAAAAACAAATTCTTGATGTTCCAGGTTTTCCAAATCTCACTGGTGAAGAACTAACTAATCGCCTCTTAGAACAACTAAAAGGTTTTGATACACCAGCACATCTCAATGAAACTGTTCTTGAAATTGAAAAAGAGAATGATATTTTTAAGATTACAACCACTAAAGGGACTCATACCAGCAAAGCTGTCATCATCGCTATGGGTGGAGGTGCCTTTAAACCGCGTCCACTTGAACTAGAAGGTGTTGAAGGTTATGAAAACATCCATTACCACGTTTCTAACATTCAGCAATATGCTGGACAGAGAGTAACCATCCTCGGTGGAGGAGACTCTGCTGTGGACTGGGCCTTAGCTTTTGAAAAGATTGCTCCAACTACACTTGTTCACCGTCGAGATAACTTCCGTGCGCTTGAACATAGTGTCCAAGCCCTTCAAGAATCATCTGTTAGCATCAAAACACCATTTGTGCCAAGTCAACTTCTTGGAGATGGAAAAACTCTTGACAAGCTTGAAATCACAAAAGTCAAATCCGATGAGACTGAAACCATTGAGTTGGACCACCTCTTTGTCAACTATGGCTTCAAATCATCAGTTGGTAATCTTAAAAACTTGGTATTAGAATTGAATCGCCATAAGATTATCTTCAATAGCAAGCAGTAGTCAAGCCAAGCTGGAATGTACGCTATCGGTGACTGCTGCTACTACGATGGTAAGATTGACTTGATTGCAACAGGTCTTGGTGAAGCACCAACTGCTGTCAACAACGCCATTAACTACATCGACCCTCAACAAAAAGTACAACCAAAACACTCTACAAGTTTATAAGAAAAAAACCACGAATCATACGATTCGTGGTTTTATAATGGAATTATATTATTCGCAACGTATAAATCCTCTAGAAATATTATAAAGACTACTTTGATTGTAGAAAAGAAGACTGAATTAAGACAAAAGCCCCAACATTAAGTTGAGGCTAATTATTATAGGTGGACGGATTTCAACCGTCGTCTTGATAATAGCACAAGCTTCAATAGCTAGATACTACTAAACTCAGTGTACCCTCACTAAATCCATCTTCTTTCAAAGGTGCTATACCATGTTTTCACTCGTAAACTACTACCCTACTTATTTAGTTCTATTGTACCAAGAATTAAGAGTTTTTACAACTATTTTCATATCCCCAGAATTCAAAGCATGAGTACACCCTTCTTTATCAAATTCATACCCGTAAGCACATATAGAAGTTTAAAATCCGCTTATCTTATGTGCTCTCTTCATAATTCGTCTGCAATTTTATTTATCTTTCGCAATCTATGATTAACACCACTTTTTGTGAGTGGATTTGTCAAACTGTCTGCCAATTGCTGGATAGAGTAGTCCGGATGTTGGATACGTAAATGCGCTACTTCCTGCAAATCTACTGGCAGATTATCCAAGCCAATTCTATCTTTGATTTTACTGATATTGTTAATGGTTTTCATACTCGCTGAAACCGTACGAGCAATATTAGCCGTCTCTGCATTATTAGCACGATTGAGATCATTCCGAGTTTCTCGGAGAATCTTGACACCTTCAAAAGTATCTCTCGCCTCCATGGCTCCCACTAAAATCAGGAAATCCATAATATCTTCAGCTCGTTGGAGATAGGTTACCGCTCCCTTTTTTCGTTCGATAACCTTGGCATCTAACAAGAACTGCTGCAAGAGCGAAGCAATCCCTTGAGCGTGGTCCAGATAAACAGAACTTATTTCTAACTGATACTTGCCTGACTCAGGATCCCGAATACTCCCATTTGCTAAAAATGCACCACAGAGATAGGCACGACCTGCTTCCTCATCTCCTAAAATATCTGGATCAATCCCAGTCTCCAAGCCAAAGAAAGAGTCCGCCAAACGCAAATCTGCCAGTAATTCCTGGACTCGCTCATCCGTAAAAACAGTATAGACACGATTTTTCCGTAGATTACTTCTCTGGTGGTGACGAATCTCAGACTTGATGCCATAAAAGTGCAAGAAAGATTCATAGAGATGACGAGCCAACTTAGCATTTTCTGTAATGACGGACAAGGTCAAACCAGAGCTCGATAAACCAATACTACCAGACATCTTGATAATAGCTGACAATTCATGACGACTCAGGTGATGCTGACTTAAAATTTCTTCTTTTACTGCTACTGTGAAACTCATTTTCTCACCTGTATGATACGCATGAGCTCATCTACGATTAAATCACCATCGTGAAAGGCTCCCCCATTTTCCAAGCGTAGAAAGTTGGATGAAATGACACGTGGGACTTGCTTACGCAAACCTTCAAAATCATGCTCAACCTGCACCAAATACTCATCAAAACGGTTGGTATCCATATAGTCCCTAGGAACCTTTTCGATATTAACAAGGACAGTATCGATAAATGGACGGCCCAAATGACGATGTAAGACTGCTACGTGATCGCTATCTGAGAAATGCTCCGTTTCTCCACGTTGAGTCATAATATTGCAGACATAGGCAACCTCTGCCTTAGTTTCCAGAAGTGCCTGACCGATTTCTTCGATGACGATATTAGGCAAAATCGAAGTAAAGAGTGAACCTGGTCCCAAGACAATCATATCACTCTCAAGAATAGTATTCACCACTCGACGGCTAGCCTGCGGTTTTTCATCATCTAGAGTGTTTGTCACATAGACATGGTCAATCATACCTGGATGGTCTGCAATGTGACTTTCACCAGCAACTTCAGTTCCATCTTTAAAGACGGCATGGAGTGTCAAAGGGTGGTCACTTGATGGAAAAATCTTACCTGTGGTATGGAAAAATTTACTCAGCAATTGCATGGCATTATAAGTCGAACCCTGCATTTCAGATAAACCTGCAATGATAATGTTTCCTAGCGGATGACCTGCAAAGGAACCAGCATCCTCAGAAAAACGGTATTGAAAGACCTTTTCATAGAATTTTGGCATATCTGACATAGCCACAAGAACATTGCGAAGATCACCAGGAGGAGTCAACTGTTGAATGTTTTTACGAAGCTCTCCTGAAGAACCTCCATCATCAGCAACAGTTACAATGGCTGCAATTTCGACATCCTTTTCCCGTAAACTCTTTAAAATAACAGGAATCCCGGTTCCACCACCAATCACCGTAATTTTTGGTTTTCTCATGAACGGTTTACCGTTTCCTTTCTTCGGTCTTTATCACGATGGCTTTCGTTTACAGGCCAATTTTTCGCCAAATCATTGGCTAATCGTTTAGCGAAGGCAACGCTTCGGTGTTGCCCACCTGTACAACCCA
>CAJPKC010000009.1 GCA_905370255.1 Streptococcus oralis | reverse complement strand
ATCTATCATCATCGCACGTGCTAAGGCAACCCGTTGCTTTTGACCACCAGATAATGAGTATGGATAAGCATCTGCGTGAGCTTCGAGCCCTAGACGAGCGAGTAAGTCAGCCGCCTTCTTCTTTGCGTCTACTTCAGACATTCCCATAGTCTTAATAGGTGACAAGATCAAGTTCTCCATAACGGATAAGTGAGGAAAAAGCTGAAAATCTTGAAACACAAAACCTAACAAGTGACGCTTTTCAAGTTCATCCAAAGGTAGGGATTCTCCATTATAAAAAATCTCACCTGAATCAATGGTTTCAAGTCCAGATAACATTCTAAGTAAGGTTGTCTTCCCACTACCAGAAGGTCCAACAATAGCCAAAATCTGCTTTTCAGGAATTGTTAAACTGAAATTGGATAAAATTTCTTTTTTTCCAAATTTTTTGCTGATATTTCTTAACTCTAACATGGATAACCCTCCTATCTATAGTAGCTAAACTTTTTCTCAAGTTTCTTAGCTAGGATTGTAACGATACCAATCATGAGAAGATAGATAGCTCCCGCTAGAAACATTGGAATCAAGCTCGCATCACGATTGGCTGCAGTACGACTAGCTAGGATTAAATCTGAAATACCGAGTGCATAGACCAAAGAAGTATCTTTAACCAAACTCATAACCTCGTTAAATACACTTGGTAAAACAATCTTAGTGACCTGAGGCAAGATGATATAGCGGACGGTATCAAAAGGTTTGAATTTCAAAACCTTAGCTGCTTCATATTGTCCTTGAGGAATCGTTGCAATCCCTCCACGGAATATTTCTGCAAAGTAGGCTGCATAATTAAGCGTGAAGGCAATAATGGCTGCTGGCACACGATCTAGTCGAATTCCGATACTTGGCAGAACATAATAAATAAAAATCAACTGCAAAAGTAAAGGGGTACCACGCATCACCCAGATATAGATGTCAATCATGTAATGGAGGGGTTTCCAATGGACCTGTAAGCAAAAGGCAACCAAAATGCCTAAAGGGATTGAAAAGAGTAAGACCAGTGCAAAAACTTGTAAAGTCATTGTCGCACCGCTCAATAAACTTGGTAATATCTCGAATAAGTAAGACATACTCCACCTCCTAAAAATAATTGTTCCTATTATAGCATAAATAAACACAAAATCAAGTTTTTCAGAAACTTTCATGAATTTTTAAAACTTTAGCCTTTATTTTTGAATAAAAATGGTACTAATGATAAACTTATCAACTTTGATAAAGTATCAGATGTCACAGCTAGTAAACAGATTCAGTTTCGTTTCTCTCCTATTTCATGGTATAATAGAAACATGATGACAATAGTATTATTAATTTTAGCTTATTTATTGGGTTCAATTCCTTCAGGCTTGTGGATTGGACAAATATTCTTTAACATCAATCTAAGAGAACATGGATCTGGTAATACTGGAACGACCAATACCTTCCGAATCTTAGGCAAAAAAGCTGGAATGGCAACCTTTGTAATTGATTTCTTTAAAGGTACTTTGGCCACTTTACTTCCACTAATCTTCCATGTGCAAGGAGTTTCACCAATCGTCTTTGGGCTTTTAGCAGTCATTGGCCACACCTTCCCTATCTTTGCCAAATTCAAGGGTGGCAAGGCTGTCGCTACCAGTGCAGGAGTTATTTTTGGGTTTGCTCCTCTCTTTTGCCTTTACCTTGCAGTCATTTTCTTTGGAATCCTTTATCTGGGAAGTATGATTTCCCTCTCTAGTATCTCTGCTGCTATTGCTGCAATTATTGGCGTCCTTCTGTTTCCTCTCTTTGGATTTATTTTAACTAGTTATGACCTACTTTTTACTGTGATTATTATTGGTCTTGCAAGTCTAGTAATTGTACGCCACAAGGACAATATCAAACGTATCCAAAATAAAACAGAAAATCTCATTCCTTGGGGACTTAACCTAACGCACCAAGAACCAAAAAAATAAAACGTCAGTTTCAACTGACGTTTTTTTATGTTATTTAGACTTGATATAGTTGATACCATCTGCCTTCGGCGCAACAGCTTTACCAAAGAAGGCTGCTAGGACGACGATGGTCAAGAGATATGGTGCAATTTGCAAGTAAACGGCTGGGACTCCTTGCAAGAAAGGAAGCTGAGAACCGATAACTGCCAAACTTTGTGATAGCCCAAAGAAAAGACTTGAAAGCATAGCACCAACAGGATTCCATTTACCAAAGATCATGGCTGCAAGAGCGATAAATCCAGGTCCTACGATAGTTGTAACTGAGAAGTTAACAGAGATTGATTGAGCGTAAATAGCTCCACCGATTCCTCCAAGGAAACCTGAAATCACAACTCCAAGATATCTCATCTTGTAGACATTGATACCCAAAGTATCTGCTGCTTGTGGGTGTTCACCAACTGAACGAAGGCGAAGTCCAAAGCGAGTCTTAAAGAGGATAAACCAAGCTAGGAATGAGAAAGCAATTGCTAGATAACCTAGTAGACTAGTTGACTTGAAGAAGATATCTCCGATAACAGGAATATTAGCTAATACCGGAAAGTCAAAACGCCCAAAAGTTTGCGTTAAGTTATCCGTTTGTCCCTTATTATAAAGCACCTTCACCAAGAAAACTGCCAAGGCTGGCGCCATCAAGTTAAGTACGGTACCACTGACAACATGGTCAGCACGGAAATGAACTGTAGCTACTGCGTGAATGAGCGAGAAGATAGCTCCGACTAATCCACCAACTAGAAGAGCTAACCAAGGAGTTAATGCTCCCAAATCTTGAGCAAATTCAAGGTTAAAAACAACTCCAGAAAAGGCACCCATGACCATGATTCCTTCAAGACCAACGTTAACAACTCCACCACGTTCGGAGAAAACTCCTCCGATACTTGTGAAAATAAGTGGTGCTGCATAAATCAACATCGAAGAAACCATAAGGGTTAACATTGTTGTAATCGACATCCTTATTTACCTCCTTTAAGTTGCTTTCTTGGTTTGACAAAGCGTTCGATGATGTAGTGAACGCTGACAAAGAAGATAATTGAGGCTGTAACGATACTTACAAGCTCAGATGGTACTTGTGCAGCATTCATACCAGGGGCTCCAACTTGAAGAACACTGAAAAGGAAGGCTGCAAATAGAATTCCAACTGGTGAGTTTGAAGCAAGCAGACTTACCGCCATACCATTAAATCCAACTGCCAATGATGAACCTTGAACGTAGACGTTTTGGAAGGTACCAAGTCCTTCTACTGCGCCACCAAGTCCTGCAAGGGCACCAGAAATAATCATTGATAGAATAATGGTGCGTTTCGCTGAAATACCTGCGTATTCAGAAGCATTTGGATTGAGACCAACTGCACGGATTTCAAAACCAAGAGTTGTTTTCTTGAGCAAGAACCAGATAACTGCTACTGCTATGATAGCAAAGAAAATTCCAATGTTCATACGAGAGTTTCCAGTCAACTCAGCAAGCCATGGTGTCTGATAGGTTGCATTTGCACTAACACGAATGGATGAGTCAGTACTTTGCATGATTTCTTTAGGGAAGTGGTGGATAAAGGCATTGCCCACATAAAGAACAATGTAGTTCATCATAATGGTTACGATAACCTCAGATGTCCCAAGGTAGGCTCTTAAAATACCTGGAATGGCACCAACGATTCCTCCCGCAACTAAGGCGATTACAATCGTTGCCAGAATCATCAATGGTCGTGGTAAATCCGGGAAAGAAAGAGCGAACCAGCCACTCATAACCCAGCCTGCGAGAGCTTGTCCTGGAAGTCCGACGTTAAAGAAACCAGCACGACTTGCAACTGCAAATCCAAGGGCAATCAAAATCAAAGGTCCCATGGCACGGAAGATTTCACCGATTCCACGAACACTACCAAAGGCGGTGTAGAACAATTCTTCATAACCCCAGATAGCATCGTAGCCAAAAATCCACATGACGATGGCTCCGAGTAGAATTCCTAAAATAACAGAAATCAAGGGAACCGAAATTTGTTGTAATTTTTTAGACATCACTCTTCTCCTTTTCCAATTCACCACCAGCCATCAAGACACCAAGTTCTTGCTTGTTGGTTGTTTCTGGTGTTACAATTCCTTGAATCTTACCATCATGGATAACAGCGATTCTATCTGAGACATTTAAAATCTCATCTAGTTCAAAGCTGACTACAAGGACAGCTTTCCCATTATCACGTTCTTGAATCAAGCGTTTGTGAATGTACTCAATGGCACCGACGTCCAAACCACGAGTTGGTTGGCTGACGATGAGGAGATCAGGATTTCGATCAACTTCACGAGCGATGATTGCTTTTTGTTGATTTCCTCCAGAAAGAGCTGAGGCTGGAACAATCTCACTAGCAGCACGCACATCGAATTCTTGCATTAACTGTTTAGCGTACCCGATGATATTGGTGTAGTTTAAGATTCCCTTCTTGCTAAGAGGTTCTTTATAGTAGGTTTGAAGAGCGATATTTTCAGAAATCATCATTTCTAAAACTAAACCATCACGGTGGCGATCTTCTGGAACGTGGCCTACACTCATTTCTGTAATTTGACGAGGGTGTAAACCTACGATAGACTGGCCTTTCAACTCCACGCTACCAGACTCAATCTTACGAAGACCAGTGATAGCTTGGATTAATTCAGATTGACCATTTCCATCAATACCGGCAATTCCGACAATCTCACCAGCTCGAACATCGAGTGAGAGATTTTTAACTGCAGGAACACCACGGTTTTCGTTTACTACTAGGTCTTTAATAGACAGAATAACTTCTTTAGGTTGAGCTTCCTGTTTCTCAGTTTTAAAGGAAACAGAACGTCCTACCATCATCTCAGCTAAGTCAGCATTAGTCGCACCAGCAATCTCAACTGTTTCAATAGATTTACCACGACGGATAACTGTAACACGGTCAGATACAGCACGAATCTCATCCAACTTATGGGTAATCAAGATAATTGATTTACCTTCTTTAACCAAGTTCTTCATGATAGCCATCAACTCATCAATTTCTGATGGCGTCAAAACAGCAGTAGGTTCGTCAAAGATAAGAATATCAGCTCCACGATAAAGTGTCTTTAGGATTTCAACACGTTGTTGAGCGCCGACAGAGATGTCTGCAACTTTGGCAGAAGGATCCACAGCAAGGCCATAACGTTCAGACAACTCATTGATTTCTCGAGTTGCACGAGCAATATCTAGCACACCATTTTTGGTCAATTCACTCCCCAAAATGATATTTTCAGCAACAGTGAAAGCTTCTACCAACATAAAGTGCTGGTGAACCATTCCAATTCCTAGGCTAGCTGCTTTTGACGGAGAGTCTAGTTTTACAACTTGACCGTTGACCACAATTTCACCACTAGTTGGTTCAAGAAGCCCTGCTAGCATGTTCATAAGAGTGGACTTCCCAGCTCCATTTTCTCCTAAAAGTGCATGAATTTCACCTTTACGAAGTTCAAGGTTAATCTTGTCGTTAGCGACAAATTCACCAAAAACTTTGGTAATTTCACGCATCTCAATGACATTTTCGTGTGCCATGTGCTCTTCCTTTCAGAGTTTTATTTTGTTTCAATAAAACCTGCTAAAGAAATTTAACAAGCTCTATTGAGACAAAACCATTTGTCTCAATTCTTAAAGAAGCGGCCCCAGGCCGCTTCCTAAGAAATGACTTCCTTCAATTATTTTTCAGGAACTTTGATGCTACCATCAAGGATTTTAGCTTTTGCATCTTCAACAGCTTTTTTACCTTCTTCAGAAAGGTTTGTCACTGCCAAGTCAACACCTTTATCCTTCAATGAGTAAACGATAACTTGACCGCCAGGGAATTCACCTTTTTCAGTCTTGTTTGAGATATCTTGAACTGTTGTTCCAACTTGTTTCAATGTAGAAGCAAGCACGAAGTTAGCTTCTTTACCGTCTTTAGAAGTGTATTTACCTTCATCAACTTGGTCACGGTCAACACCGATAACCCAAACTTTTTCGTCTTCATTTTTACTTTCGTTCAATGATTTAGCTTCAGAGAAGACACCTGCTCCAGTACCACCAGCTACTTGGTAGATAACGTCTGCACCTGCAGCGTATTGAGCTGCAGCGATTGTTTTACCTTTAGCCGCATCACCAAATGATCCAGCATAGTCTACTTGAACCTTGATAGATGGGTCAACTGACTCAACACCAGCTTTAAAACCAGCTGCGAAACGAGAAATAACTTCAGATTCCATACCACCTACAAAACCAACTTGTTTAGTTTTTGTAGTTTTAGCTGCAGCCACACCTGCAAGGTAAGCTGCTTCGTTATCAGCAAAAGTAGCACTTACAACATTCTTTTGATCTTTAATCACATCGTCAATCAAAACATAGTTTAAGTCTGTATGTTCTTTTGCAGCATCTGCAACTGCATTTTTAAGTGCAAAACCAATACCATAGATCAAGTTGTAGTTTCCAGCTGCTTGTTGCAAGTTGTTAGCGTAGTCAGCTTCACTTGTTGATTGGAAGTAAGTGTAACCTTTATCTTTTTCAAGGTTGTGTTCTTTACCCCAAGCTTGAAGACCTTCCCAAGCTGATTGGTTAAATGATTTATCATCAACACCACCAGTATCTGTAACGATAGCTGCTTTAGTCTTCACATCAGAAGAAGATGAAGCTGCGTTACGAGAAGAGCGATTACCACATGCAGCAAGTCCAAATGCTGCTACTGCAACTAGACCAAGGCCTAGCCATTGTTTCTTGTTCATTACTGAACCTCCTAAATAAGATGCGCAACAAAGTTGCAAGTATGGATTGATTGGCCACAAGGACCCTTGCCACTCAGAGAGTGACACAGACTATTGCAAGTCTGTAAAAGAATATGGAAGTAATTCCCCGACCGTCATCTCGACCGTCGTTTTATCTTTGGCGACTAGAGTCACCTTTAGATCTGGTTTAAAAAATTCGACCATAACTTGGCGACAAGCACCGCAAGGCGAAATTGGTTTTTCAGTTTGACCATAAACAATCAATTCTGAAAAATCTCGTTGTCCTTCAGAAACTGCCTTAAAGATTGCAGTTCTTTCGCCACAGTTGGTCAAGGGGTAGCTAGCATTTTCAATGTTAACCCCTGTATAGATACTTCCGTCCTTGGCTACCAAAACAGCGCCAATCGGAAAATGTGAGTAGGGAACATAAGCTTTCTTACTAGTTTCAATCGCTAATTCAATCAACTCAGTAGTCGCCATCAGCTAATTCTCCTTTTAAGATTGCAACACCAGAAGATGTTCCAATTCGAGTAGCTCCTGCTTCAACAAAGGCAACTGCATCTGCATAAGAACGAGCTCCACCAGCTGCTTTGACCCCCATATCAGGACCAACTGTCTGACGCATTAATTGAACATCTGGCAAAGTTGCTCCACCTGTTGAGAAACCTGTAGAAGTCTTGACAAAGTCTGCACCAGCTTTTTGAGCAAGTTGGCAAGCCAGAACTTTTTCTTCATCCGTTAACAAACAAGCTTCAATAATAACCTTAACAAGTTTGTCTCCGCTTGCTTCAACAACAGCACGAATATCTGACTCAACTAATGCAGCATTTCCTGATTTGAGTGCGCCAACATTGATAACCATATCAATTTCGTCAGCACCATTTTGGATGGCTTCTTTGGTTTCATAGGCTTTGACAGCTGAAGTTGTAGCTCCAAGAGGAAAACCTACAACTGTACAAACCTTGACATCAGTATCTGTTAGACCAGCTTTTGCATGAGAAACCCAGCAAGGATTCACACAAACACTGGCAAAATCGTACTCTCTTGCTTCAGATAGCAAACGATCGATTTGTTGTTCGGTCGCATCTTGCTTTAAAAGCGTATGATCAATGTATTTATTTAATTTCATTTCGGATTTTCCTTAAATTAGGAGATAATTTCAATGATTTCACGCGTTTTTATCGCTTCATCACTTATTTTAATTTTAACATATTTTTGGAAATCTGTAACTAGTTCCGGAGAAATTTTGCCATTTGCATATACTTTTGCGACAATTTCACCTTTTTTGACCGAATCTCCAACTTTCTTCTCAAAAACAATCCCTGTCTCATAATCAAGAGCATCTGTTTTGACTGAACGACCAGCACCTAACCTCATGGCAAATAGGCCAAATTCCATAGCTGGTAGTTCTGTGATGATTCCTTCCTCATGTGCAGGTATCTCTATAACATGAGCAACATTTACAGGGCGATATAGATCCTCTAAATCTCCACCCTGAGCAAGAACCATCTCTTCAAATTTTTTAAGAGCCTTGCCATTCTCAAGATGTTCTTTCACTTCCTCGGCCGTTTTTTCAACATTTGCCAAAGATAGCATAATCTGGGCTAACTCACAGATAAAGTGGCTAATATCTTGATGTCCTTTTCCTTGAAGAATATCCAATGCTTCTAGGATTTCTAATCGGTTACCGATTGCGCGCCCTAGAGGTTGACTCATATCCGTAATGACTGCTACAGTTTTTCTACCTACAGCCTTACCAAGATTCACCATGGTTTGAGCCAATTCACGCGCCTCATCAACTGTCTTCATAAAGGCACCTTCACCGACTGTTACATCCAGCAAAATAGCATCGGCTCCAGCTGCAATTTTTTTACTCATGACAGAACTAGCAATCAAGGGAATCGTATCAACTGTCGCAGTGACATCTCGTAGTGCATAGAGAAGTTTATCCGCTTTAACTAATTGATCAGACTGGCCAATAACTGAAACCCCAATATCCTGAACCTGTTTGATAAAGTCATCCTGACTGCGTTCAACTTGAAAACCTTTGATAGATTCTAATTTATCGATTGTTCCGCCAGTATGTCCTAGACCTCTACCACTCATCTTGGCAACTGGTACATCAAAACTGGCTACCAAGGGTGCTAGGATTAAAGTTACCTTGTCACCAACACCACCCGTAGAGTGTTTATCAACCTTCACACCATTTATAGCAGACAAATCAAACTCCTGACCTGTCTTGACCATGTTCATAGTCAAATCGGAAATCTCTCGTGTTGTCATTCCTCGGAAGTAAACTGCCATGGCAAAAGCTGACATCTGGTAATCAGGAACAGTTCCTGCAACATAACCTTCAATCAGCCATTGGATTTCACTTGAAGTTAGTTCTTGACCGTCTCTTTTTTTCTGGATTAGATCTACTGCTCTCATTCTTTCACACTTCTAAGGATATAATATCCCTTGTCTTTCTTCACGACCTCACAATTACCAAAGACTTCTTCCATCTTGTTTTTGGCACTTGGAGCTCCTTGTTTTTTCTGGATAACAATGGTTAAATCTCCACCGTCTACAAGATAATCAATGCTTTTCTCGATGATTTCATGAACGACTTGCTTGCCTGCACGAATGGGTGGATTCGAAATGACATGGTCAAATTGCCCTTCTACCTGCTCATAAATATTGGACTGGAAGATAGTCGCTTGAACATTGTTTTTTACCGCATTTTGCTGGGCTAAATCCAGGGCACGATTATTGATATCCACCATGGTCGCTTGAGCACTATAAGCTTTGACTAAAGATAAGCCAATAGGACCATATCCACAACCAATATCAAGGATTTTTTCATCTTTTTCGACATCCAGACATCTTAACAACAGCTGACTTCCGAAATCAATCATTTTTTTGCTAAAGACACCAGCATCTGTCAAAAAGGTCATCTTTTGCCCAAGTAGCTCAACTCTAAGTTCATGAACATCATGGGCTGCATCTGGATTTTCTGCATAATACATTTTACTCATAGTTTCATTTTACCACATAAATAAGTTAATTGTAAATCGTCTACATGACAACAAAGGCTTTTCTTTGGCATCGATTTATTAAAAAATAGTATAAGTTACCTAATCCCTTAGGGGCCAAGCAAGTAAGAACCCAATGCCATAGTGATAGCAAAGGAAAAAATACAGGCTAGACCAAACAAGAAAAGCCACCATTTTCTTGTTAAAATGGCGAGAATCAAGTAAATAAAACCAATAATTGGTAGCAAGAATAACAAGACAAAGGCAGACCAACTATAGGTTTGACTTCCTAAACTCACAGTAAACTCAATTAAAGTCGGAGATAACCACAGAATCGCAACCAGTAAGCTAGTCAGTTTTAGAATTTTATCACTCACCACTAGTCTCATAACACCACCTCTTTTGATGTTTATTCTACCTCTATTCTAACAAAGAAAGCGCTTTTTCTCAAATGATTCAGATGTCTTTCTTTGTAAATTATGGTATACTGAGATATCAAACGAGGAAATTTTATGACCAACGAATTTATACATTATGAAAAAATCAGTCGCGGAACTTGGCAATCTTTACATCGTAAAACTACACCTCCTTTAACCGAGGAGGAATTGGATTCGATTAAGAGTTTTAATGACCAGATTAGTCTCCAAGATGTAACAGATATTTACCTGCCGCTTGCTCATCTGATTCAAATCTACAAACGCTCCAAAGAAGACCTAGCCTTTTCAAAAGGGATTTTTCTCCAAAGGGAGAGTAAAAATCAGCCATTTATTATCGGAATTTCAGGTAGTGTCGCTGTTGGCAAATCAACTACTAGCCGACTCTTACAAATTTTGCTTTCCCGTATTTTTCCAGAAGCAAGTGTTGAATTAGTGACAACTGATGGATTTCTCTATCCTAACAGTATCTTAAATGAGCGAAATATCCTAAACCGAAAAGGTTTCCCTGAGAGTTATGATATGGAAAGCTTGCTCGATTTCCTTGATCAACTTAAAAACGGTCAGGATGTAGATATCCCCGTTTATTCTCACGAAATCTACGATATCGTACCTGATAAAACACAAAGAGTTCAAGCAGCGGATGTTGTCTTCGTAGAGGGTATCAACGTCTTTCAAACCCCTCATAACAGCCGTCTTTACATTACAGACTTCTTTGATTTTTCAATCTACGTAGATGCTGCAGTTGAGGATATCGAGAGTTGGTATTTGGACCGTTTCTTAAAACTCCTTAGTTTTGCACAAGATGATCCAAGCAACTATTACTATCGCTTCACCCAACAACCAATCAGTGAAGTCAAAGATTTTGCCCATCAGGTTTGGACAAGTATTAATTTGACCAATCTACAAAACTATATTGAACCGACTAGAAATCGGGCAGAAGTCATTCTTCATAAATCTAAAAATCATGAAATTGATGAAATTTATTTAAAAAAGTGATTTCCCCTTGTCAAAATAATAGTTTTCAGATATAATGGTATAGTTAGTAAATATGGAGGTAAGAACATTGGCAAACATTAAATCAGCTATCAAACGCGCTGAATTGAACGTTAAACAAAACGAAAAGAACTCAGCTCAAAAATCAGCTATGCGTACTGCTATCAAAGCTTTTGAAGCAAACCCATCTGAAGAACTTTACCGTGCTGCTAGCTCAGCTATCGATAAAGCAGAAACTAAAGGTTTGATCCACAAGAACAAAGCTAGCCGTGATAAAGCACGTCTTGCAGCTAAACTTGGTTAATCTTTAACTGCATACAAAATGAGCTCTTCGGAGCTTTTTTTGTACACATTTTTCTGGAGGTTATCATGAAAATTGCTATTATAGGATATTCAGGATCAGGTAAATCTACTTTGGCTGAAAAACTTTCCAGCCACTACTCCATTCCCAAACTTCATATGGACCGATTGCAATTTCAGCCTGGTTGGGTAGACAGTGATCGCGATTGGATGTTAAAGGAGATGGCGACATTCCTTACTGAAAATGAGGATTGGGTTATTGACGGTAACTATAGCTGGTGTTACTATGAGGAAAGAATGGAGCAAGCTGACCAGATTATCTTTCTAAACTTTTCAGCTTGGAATTGTTTAGCAAGAGCCTTAAAACGCTATCTACAATACAGAGGAAAAGTTAGAGAAAGTATGGCAGACGGTTGTCCTGAACAGTTTAACTGGGAATTTATCCGCTGGATTCTTTGGGATGGTCGTAGCTCTGTACACCAAGAACAGTACAAACAAATTTGTCTCGACTATGCTCAAAAAATTACAATTATACATACTAAAAGAGAACTAGATCAATTCTTAAATCAAAAATGAGGACTCAAAAATTGAGACCTCATTTTATATATTTTCCTTCATTTGATAAGACAAAACTGAAATAAATAAGCTACTCCTTCTTTTAGCTATATGTTATTGTCTCAATTTAGAAAAGACTTCTCCAATTTTTCCCTCAATTACTAAATCAGCTTTACTGTCTTGAGGAGTACTTGACTTGTTTATAACAACAAGTTTTGAACCTGAGAAGTAATTAATCAAACTAGCTGCAGGATAAACAACCAAAGAAGTCCCACCAATAATCAATAAATCAGCTTTCTGGATAACTTGAGCCGCTTGACTAAAAACATCCATATCAAGAGGCTCCTCATAAAGGGTCACATCGGGTTTAACAACCTGGCCACAATCTAGGCAGTAAGGAACAGGACCTTCGAGAGCCAAAAAACTATCTAAATTATAAAATCGATGACAACCAAGACAGTAATTACGGTCCACAGAACCATGTAGTTTCAAAACCTTCTGCGAACCTGCCATCTCGTGAAGACTATCGATATTTTGAGTTACAACAGCCTTCAGCTTACCGGCCTTTTCTAATGAAGCCAGATAATAATGGGCTAAATTTGGCTTAGCTTCTGGATATACGAGATGTTTTTTGTAAAAATCGAAAAATTCCTCTGGATAACGTACAAACATAGTATGAGAAACTAATTGTTCCGCAGAAAAATGCCTACCTAACTTAAGACTATATAGACCATCTGAACTACGAAAATCTGGAATATTAGACTCAGTAGACACTCCTGCTCCACCGAAAAAGACAATTCTTTGACTTTGATCTATCAGTTCCTGTAAGTGTTCCATTTTATCCATCCTACTCCTCCTTAAGTTTTTAGTTCTAAAAAGTTGAAAACCTTTGGCTACTGTCAACTGGGC
>CAJPKC010000008.1 GCA_905370255.1 Streptococcus oralis | reverse complement strand
GTCCATATCGCTATTAATGACAACTGCTCGGCTATTTTTCATCAAGAGACGTTTGTGGTAGAAGTAGTCTTCAAAGGTTGGATGTTCAATAGGCCCAATATGGTCTGGGCTGATATTGAGGAAAACTCCTACATCAAAAGTGAGGCTGTAGACTCGCTTCACCAAGTAGGCTTGACTAGAAACTTCCATGATAAGGTGGCTTCTTCCATTCTTAACAGCCTGGGCCATCATATCAAAGAGGTCGATGCTTTCAGGTGTTGTCAGAGCAGACTTGAAGAAAGTTTTACCGTCCAAAGTTGTATTCATGGTTGATAACATTGCTGGACGATATTGCTGATTTAAGATATTGTAGGCGAAGTAAGCTGCCGTAGTTTTTCCTTTAGTACCAGTGAAAGCAAGTAATTTTAATTTTTCCTGAGGGTTGCCATAAAACTCCATGGCAATCAAACTCATAGCTTTTTTAATATCGCTAACGACAATAACAGGAATGCCTACTTCGTAGTCCTGCTCGGCTACATACCAACCGAGTCCTTGTGAGATTGCCGAAAGAAGAAATTCCTTCTTAAATGCTGCACCTTTGACAAAAAAGAGACTATTTTCTTGAGCTTTTCGGCTATCGTAGCAGATGCTATCAAAAACGACATCACTAAAATAATAGTGGTAATGTCCTTGGTCGATAATCTCACGGAAGAGATCGTCTTTCTTTAAAATATCTAATACGGTTTCAATCTTTATCATACTTTCTATTGTAAACTGAAAGTCTGAATTTTACAAGTAACAAGGAAAAGTTTATAATGGAAGATAAGGAACATTTCCTAGTTATTAAAAATGAATGAGGAAGTTATGTCTAACGAAAATAATCATCAGCAGGCCCAGATGTTACGAGGGACTGCCTGGCTAACAGCAAGTAACTTTATCAGTCGCCTGCTCGGGGCTATTTACATTATTCCCTGGTATATCTGGATGGGGACTTATGCTGCAACGGCTAACGGTCTCTTTACCATGGGCTATAATATCTACGCCTGGTTCTTGTTGATTTCGACAGCAGGTATTCCAGTTGCAGTTGCTAAGCAGGTCGCTAAATACAATACCATGCAAGAAGAAGAGCATAGTTTTGCCCTGATTCGAAGTTTCTTGGGCTTTATGACTGTGCTAGGACTTGCCTTTGCCTTGATCTTATACCTCTTTGCACCTTGGTTGGCGGACCTTTCCGGAGTCGGTAAGGACTTAATTCCAATTATGCAAAGTCTAGCGTGGGCGGTCTTGATTTTCCCATCTATGAGTGTTATCCGTGGATTTTTCCAAGGGATGAATAATCTCAAGCCCTATGCTATGAGCCAAATCGCTGAGCAGGTTATCCGTGTTATTTGGATGCTCTTAGCAACCTTTATCATCATGAAGCTTGGTTCAAAAGATTATCTATCAGCAGTTACCCAATCTACCTTTGCAGCCTTTGTGGGAATGGTAGCTAGCTTCGCTGTCTTACTTTATTTCCTTTACAAGGAAGGTTTGCTTCAAAAAGTATTTGAAACTCGAGATAAGATTGATAGTAAGAGTCTTTTGGTTGATACGATTAAGGAAGCTATTCCTTTTATCTTGACTGGTTCGGCTATTCAGCTTTTCCAAATCTTGGACCAAATGACCTTTATCAATAGCATGAAGTGGTTTACCAACTATAGTAATGAAGACTTGGTTGTCATGTTTTCTTATTTCTCTGCCAATCCTAATAAAATCACCATGATTTTGATTTCCGTAGGAGTATCAATCGGTAGCGTTGGTTTGCCCCTCTTGACCGAGAACTATGTCAAGGGTGATTTACCAGCAGCTTCTCGGTTGGTGCAAGATAGTATTACCATGCTCTTCTTATTCCTACTACCTGCAACGGTTGGAGTAGTCATGGTAGGGGAACCCCTCTATACAGTCTTTTACGGTAAACCTGATAGTTTGGCTTTGGGCTTGTTTGTCTTTGCAGTCTTGCAGTCAACAATCCTAGGTTTGTATATGGTCTTGTCTCCAATGCTTCAGGCTATGTTCCGTAACCGTAAGGCAGTTCTATATTTTATCTATGGTTCGCTTGCTAAGATCGTTTTACAACTACCATCAATAGCGATTTTCCACAGTTATGGACCATTAATTTCAACGACTATCGGTCTCATCATCCCAATTGTTTTAATGTATCGTGATATCTGTCAGGTTACAGGTGCGCGTCGAAAGATTATTCTGAAGAGAACAATCTTAGTTACTATTTTGACTCTAGTTATGTTTATTCTAGTAGGACTCTTGCAATGGATTATTGGATTTGTCTTCCAACCAACTGGACGTTTCTGGAGTTTCCTATATGTCGCCTTAATTGGTACAATCGGTGGCGGTCTTTACGGAGTTATGTGTCTCTATACTCGTCTCTTGGATAAGGTTATTGGACAGGAAAAAGCAAATCAGTTACGAGCACGATTAAAATTATCATAATACTTTATAAATAAAATGAACAATTTAAACTTTTTGCGTAAAAAAGTCTAAATTGTTCTTTTTTTCTTAAAAAAATACAAAAAAATATAAAAAATGTAGAAAAATATAAATTTTTAGAGCATAATCACTTGACTAAAAAAAACAATAGCTGTATAATGATACAAATATTTAAATTTGGAGGTTCTGTTTATGAAAAAGTCTAAGGCAAAATATCTGACGCTAGCAGGCGTTGCCCTAAGTGCCGGTCTGCTATTGGCGGCTTGTAGCAACTCAGCTAGTTCTACAAAGACATATAATTATGTATATGGTAATGACCCCTCAAGTCTTAACTATCTCCTAGAAAACCGTGCAACAACAGGTGATGTTGTGACAAACTTGGTTGATGGTTTGATGGAAAATGATCAATACGGGAACTATATTCCTTCATTGGCAGAAGATTGGACTGTATCTCAAGATGGTTTGACATATACTTATAAACTTCGTAAGGACGCCAAATGGTATACAGCTGAAGGTGAAGAGTATGCTCCAGTTACAGCACAAGATTTTGTGACAGGTTTGAAATATGCTGCAGATAAAAATTCAGAAGCCTTGTATTTAGTGCAAGATTCTGTTGCTGGTCTGGCTGACTACGTTAGTGGGAACACAACAGACTTTTCAACAGTTGGAGTTAAGACTATTGATGACCATAATGTTCAATATACTTTGACTCAACCAGAACCTTATTGGAATTCAAAAACAACTGCAACTATTCTGTTCCCAGTAAATGCTGATTTCTTGAACTCAAAAGGGGATGATTTTGGTAAGGTGGATCCAGCAAACATCTTGTATAATGGTCCATTTATTCTCAAATCATTCACTTCGAAATCTGTTCTTGAATACAAGAAAAATCCAAACTATTGGGATGCAAAAAATGTATTTGTAGATGATGTCAAGTTGACTTACTATGATGGAAGCGACCAAGATGCACTAGTTCGTAACTTTAGCGAAGGTGTCTATAGTTTTGCTCGTCTCTATCCAAATAGTTCAAGTTTTGCAGGTGTGCAAGAGAAATACAAGGATAATATTATCTACAGTATGCAAACTGCGACTTCTTTCTACTTTAACTTTAACTTAGATAGAAAATCTTATAACCACACATCAAAAACGACAGACGCTGAAAAGACAGCCCAACAAGAAGCAGTCTTAAACAAATCATTCCGTCAAGCCATTAACTTTGCCTATGACCGTACAGCTTATGGAGCTCAGTCACAAGGGGCAGAGGGAGCAACAAAGATTATCAGAAACTTGCTTGTTCCACCTTCATTTGTAACACTTGATGGTAAAGATTTTGGTGATGTCGTAGCTTCTAAGATGGTCAATTACGGTCAAGTATGGCAAAATATGAACTTCGCTGATGCCCAAGATGCTTACTACAATGCCGATAAGGCCAAAGAAGTCTTTGCTCAAGCCAAGAAAGAATTGGAAGCCAAAGGTGTTCAATTCCCAATTCACCTGGATTTACCGGTTGACCAAACCTTTAAGAAGGGGGTGTTAGAGGCAAGTTCTTTCAAACAGTCTATTGAATCTGTTCTAGGTGCAGATAATGTCGTTATCGATATTCAAATGCTGACTACTGAGGAAATGGATAGTATTGGTTATCTAGCGAATACAGCTGCACAAAAAGACTATGACCTTTATAACGGTGGTTGGGGACCAGACTACCAAGACCCATCAACTTACCTCGATACTCTTAGCTTAACAAGTGGTGGCTCACTACAAAACCTCGGTTTGGAACCAGGAGCAACCAATGCTAAAGCAACAGCTGTTGGTTTGGATGTCTATACTAAGATGTTGGAAGAAGCCAATGCTGAACAAGATTTGAACAAACGTTATGATAAATACGCTGAAGCACAAGCTTGGTTGGTGGATAGCTCTCTAGCAATTCCAAACGTATCTCTAGGTGGAACACCTACATTGAGAAAAACAGTTCCATTCTCAGCCGCCTTCTCTCAAGCTGGTAACAAGGGTGTTGAATCATACAAATACGTTAAGTTGCAAGATAAGGTTGTCACAACGGCTGAGTATGAAGAAGCTAGACAAAAATGGCTGAAAGAAAAAGAAGAATCTAATAAAAAAGCCCAAGAAGAATTAGCAAAACACGTTAAATAATCAGTCTATTCAACAGGAAAAACGATAGTTTCTCAGGAAGCTATCGTTTTTGTATAGTTTGAAACTATAACTAGCTCTTGAAAACAAGAAAACGAAGGATCCAAAATAAGTGGTACAATAGTTACTATAGATTTGGAGGTAAAGTATGAGCAAATTATTTCATATCAACACAATTTTAGCACAAGCAGGGATCAAGTCTGATGAAGCAACAGGTGCTTTGGTTACACCAATCCACTTTTCAACGACTTATCAGCATCCAGAATTTGGTCAATCCACTGGATTTGACTATACTCGCACTAAAAACCCAACTCGTAGTAAGGCAGAGGAAGTCTTGGCAGCTATTGAATCAGCCAAGTATGCTTTAGCGACTAGTTCAGGTATGTCTGCGATTGTGTTAGCCTTTAGCGTTTTTCCAGTAGGAAGCAAGGTTTTGGCTGTCCGTGACCTTTACGGTGGCTCTTTCCGCTGGTTCAATCAAGTGGAGCAGGAAGGACGTTTCCACTTTACCTATGCCAACACAGAAGAAGAGCTAATTGCCGAGCTAGAAAAGGATGTGGATGTACTTTATATCGAAACACCAACCAACCCTTTGATGTTGGAATTTGATATTGAAAAATTGTCAAAATTAGCTCATGCTAAGGGTGCTAAAGTTGTCGTCGACAATACCTTCTATAGCCCGATTTACCAACGTCCAATTGAAGATGGAGCAGATATCGTCCTTCATTCAGCGACAAAATACCTTGCAGGACATAATGATGTTCTAGCTGGTGTGGTTGTGACAGATAGTGCGGATTTATACGAAAAACTCTTTTACAATCTCAACACGACAGGGGCTGTTTTGTCACCATTTGATAGTTATCAATTGATTCGTGGTCTTAAAACATTGTCACTTCGTATGGAGCGCTCAACAGCTAATGCTCAAGAAATCGTAGCCTTTTTAGAACAATCACCTGCTGTCAAAGAAGTCTTGTATACAGGACGTGGAGGAATGATTTCCTTTAAAGTAGCAGATGAGAAGCGTATCCCTCATATCTTAAACACTTTGAAAGTATTCTCTTTTGCTGAAAGCCTGGGTGGTGTTGAAAGTCTGATTACCTACCCAACCACTCAAACCCATGCAGACATTCCTGCAGAGGTTCGTCATTCTTATGGACTGACCGATGACCTTTTACGCTTGTCTATTGGTATTGAGGATGCTAGAGACTTGATTGAAGATTTGCGTCAAGCTTTGGAAGGATAAGACTATGGGGAAATATGATTTTACGACTTTGCCCAATCGTTTTGGACATCATACCTACAAATGGAAAGAAGCAGAGACTGACCGTCAAGTATTGCCGGCCTGGATTGCTGATATGGACTTTGAAGTCTTACCTGAGATTCGTCAGACTGTCCATGACTATGCTGAGCAATTAGTCTATGGCTATACCTATGCTAGTGATGGATTGATTGAAGCCGTTCAAAACTGGGAGGAAAAACACCATAGTTATCGCTTTGAAAAGGATGCTCTAGTCTTTATCGAAGGGGTAGTGCCAGCTATTTCAACAGCTATTCAAGCCTTTACAAAAGAAGGCGAAGCGGTTCTGATTAACACACCGGTTTATCCTCCTTTTGCTCGAAGTATTAAGCTCAATAATCGTAGACTAATCACCAACTCTCTAGTAGAAAAAGACGGACTTTTTGAGATTGACTTTGATCAATTGGAGAAAGACTTTGTCGAAGAAGATGTGAAACTCTACGTTCTCTGCAATCCTCATAATCCTGGTGGACGCGTTTGGGAAAAGGAAGTCTTAGAGAAGATTGGACAACTGTGTCAAAAACATGGAGTCTTGCTAGTTTCAGATGAGATTCACCAAGACTTGGCCTTATTTGGAAACAAGCACCAGTCATTCAATACGGTAAATGAAGCCTTCAAAGAATTTTCACTAATTTTAAGCAGTGCTACCAAAACTTTCAACATTGCGGGAACAAAGAATTCCTACGCCATTATTGAAAATCCAAAGTTGAGACTTGCTTTCCAAAAGCGCCAGCTGGCTAATAATCAACATGAAATCTCAGGTTTGGGATATTTGGCAACAGAAGCTGCCTATCGATATGGTGAAGATTGGTTGACAGAACTCAAAGAACTGATTGAGAAACACATCAATTATGTAGTGGATGTATTTGGCAAAGAAACTAAAATCAAGGTCATGAAACCTCAAGGGACCTATCTCATTTGGCTTGATTTTTCAGCCTATGATATTAGCGATGAAGAACTAAGAAAACTCTTGAGAGACGAAGCCAAGGTTATCCTGAATAGGGGCTTGGACTTTGGTGAAGAAGGAGCCCTCCACGCTCGTCTCAATGTAGCCATGCCGACATCTATTTTGGAAGAAGTCTGCCAACGAATCATTGCCACTTTTTCAAATCTTTAAAAACTAGCCTTTTAGGAGAAAAGTCTTCCTAGAAGGCTATTTTCATAGGCGAAAATATGGTATAATTAAGAGATAAAGTAAAGGGGAAATTATGGCTAAATTGATTCCAGGAAAGCTTCGAATGGAGGGAGTGGAACTCTATGAAACTGGTCAGATTGAAATCATTAAAGAACAAGACCATCGTATCTATGCGCGTGTAGCGGAAGAAGAAATTCGTTATAGTTTAGACGATGACTTGATTTTTTGTGCATGTGATTTTTTCAAAAAAAGAGGTTACTGTGTTCATTTAGCAGCTCTAGAATATTACTTAAAAAATGATCAGCTAGGACAAGAAATTGTACTCAATCTGGAGGCTAATCAGGAAGAGAAGGAGACTGTTGAGACACAGGTGACTTTTGGAGGAGAATTCTTGAAGTATATCCAAGTTCCGCGTCAATCCAACATCTATCGGCTTTCTGCTCAAGGGCAGGTGGAAGCAGGAACCAATCGCATTATCTGGACTTTAAGAATTGGTCTTTCTCAGCAAGACAAGTTTTATGTGATTAGGGATATCCCTCTTTTCTTAAAAATCATAGAGTTTGCCAAACCCTACATGATAGGAAAATATTACGAGTCTTCATTAAGACTTGAACAATTTGATAAAGCCAGTCAAGAAGTTTTGAATTTTTTACTTGGATTAGTTGAGGAGAAAACAGACAATTCTATTTTTTTTCCAAATCAAGGACGACATCTCTATTTCCCTAAAACCTTTTTTGAGCAGGGGGCTAGTCTACTGATGGGCTTAGATGCCTTTCAGTTTGACCACCAACTTTCGAGTTATCATCATCTTCTCTTCCAAGACTTTGATGGCCAAACAGGTTTATTTTCATTTAGAATTGAAGAAAAATCCAACTATTTTGAAATGGAAATTTTCGAACAGACAGGGCTTAATTTCTTTTACAGAGGACAAGTATTATTCTACAAGGGGAATTTTTTCCTGATGACGAAAAAACAGGCTAGTTTATTAGATGCGCTTAGAAAAGTTCCTTTAGACAATGGTGGCAGAAAAATCTTGCAGTTTGATACTCGTGATCGTGATCTTTTAGCTTCGACCTTGTCCCAGTTTAAAGAGCTCGGAAAAGTAGAGGCTCCTGAGTCGCTTCAAATTCAATCTTTCCGCCCGTCTTTCTACATGGAACGAGAAGAGGACGGATCTATTCGTTTAGATATGCAGTTCCAATATGAAACTTGCTTAGTAACTACTCGAAATGAACTAGAGAATCTCCCTTTTGCAAGTGATATTCAACTAGAAAAACAGATTTTTCAGTTGGCTTTATCTGCTGGATTTGAAGCAGCTTATCGTTCATGGCGTCAGAGTTTGAAAGCCGAAGCAGTCCATACGTTCTTTCAGGAAGTATTACCAGCCTTTGCAGCGCTTGGAGAATTAAAGATTTCAGAGAGCCTGCAAGATCTTTATCAGATTCAAAAACCTCAAGTTCAGATATCATCTAAGGGAAGTCTTTTAGAAATTCAATTTGATTTTCAGGATATTGATCAAGAAGAAATCAATCGAGCAATGAAAGCCTTAGTTGCCAAGCAAGATTATTATATTTCTTCCTCTAACCAGGTCTATTATTTTGATGAACAGACAAAACGTATTCGACAAGATTTAGAAGACTTAGGAATTGATGAGATAGAGAGTGCTGCTTTTCAGGCTCGCAAGTCTTTGGCTTATACCTTATCTCATCTGTTTAAGGACCAGGATCAAGTTACGTTTACTGATGAATTTCGTCATTTGGCGCATCATTTAACGCATCCAGAGGATTTTCCGATGAAGTCCCTAGATATTCGAGCCCAGCTCAGAGATTATCAGAGAAAAGGGATTCAATGGCTTCAGATGTTAGACCATTATGGATTTGGTGGAATTTTAGCTGATGATATGGGACTTGGAAAAACCTTACAAGCCATCGCCTTTTTAAGTAGCCAACTTCAGGAAAATAGCCGTGTCTTGATTCTTGCTCCATCTGGTCTCATCTATAATTGGGCTGATGAATTTAAAAAATTTGCACCGAATTTGGATGTGGCTGTCGTGCATGGGTTGAAACCTTATCGCGAGACTATTTTAGCAGAAAAACATCAGGTCTATGTGACCAGTTATACCACTTTTCGTCAGGATAGTGAAATCTATCAAAACTTATCTTTTGATTTTCTATTTCTAGATGAAGCCCAAGTGATGAAAAATGCCCAAACCAAAATTGCTAAGATTTTGAGAAAGTTTGTGGTTCCATCAGTTTTTGCTCTTTCCGGAACGCCAATTGAAAATAATCTAGGGGAATTATGGTCTATCTTTCAGATTGTATTGCCAGGACTTTTGCCATCCAAAAAAGACTTTATGAAATTGCCTGCTGAGAGAGTGGCACAGTTTATCAAACCATTTGTCATGCGTCGAAAAAAAGAGGATGTTCTTACAGAGCTACCTGATTTGATAGAAGTCGTTTATAAGAATGAACTGGAAGACCAGCAAAAGGCCATCTATCTAGCTCAACTTCAACAGATGCAAGAGCGTTTGGGACAAGTGACCGATGCAGAATTTCAACGAAATCGAGTTGAAATTTTAACAGGACTCATGCGTCTTCGCCAGATTTGTGATACTCCAGCTCTATTTATGGAGGATTATAAGGGAGATAGCGGGAAACTTGATAGTTTACGAGATCTGCTAAGTCAAATTGCTGAAGGAAATCATCGTGTACTCATCTTCTCCCAATTTAGGGGGATGCTTGACCGCATCGAAGAGGAGTTGCCACAGCTTGGCTTAACTTCCTTTAAGATTACAGGTTCAACTCCTTCACAGGAACGCCAAGAAATGACCAAGGCTTTTAACCAAGGAGAGCGCGATGTATTTTTGATTTCTCTAAAAGCTGGTGGAGTTGGTCTCAACCTTACTGGTGCGGATACAGTTATTCTGGTAGATTTATGGTGGAATCCGGCAGTTGAATCACAGGCTATTGGCCGGGCCCACCGTATGGGACAAGACCAAGCTGTTGAGGTTTATCGTCTGGTAACTAGAGGTACAATCGAGGAGAAAATTCAAGAGTTGCAGGAACAGAAAAGAAATCTGGTCTCTGAAGTCTTGGACGGAACAGAGTCTCGTGGAAGTCTCACACTTAGTGAAATTCAAGAAATATTAGGAATTTCTGAAGCCAAGACTTGAAAAATCAAGACTTTACGTTATAATGGAGTATTGAAAGGGAATAAAAATGAAACAAGTACGATTTCCAATAGTGTCAGATGATGAGATCATACTGACAGAGATGCCATTTATGGATTTATATGATGAGTCGGATCTCATCAGTAATATCAAGGGAGACTACCAGGACAAAAACTACTTGGAATGGTCACCAATTACTACCGAAAAAAAGTCACCGGTTCAAGCATCAGATAAGCTACCTGAAAAGAAGGAAAAATCCTATGCTGAACTTGCTCGTGAAGAAGCAAGAGCTGATCTAAAACGGAAACGTTCAGCAAAATATTTGACTCAAGATGTTAGTTTTACGAAACGTTATAAACCTTCAAATAATGTAGTAAGACAGGCAAATCAGCCTACGGCTCCTTTCCAAAAGGAAAATCCTGGGGAGCTAGCAAAATTTAGTGACAAACTAACTCAGAAACATTATATTTTGGCTGAAATGGCTCCTCAGATGCAAGAGACAAGCAAAGAAGAGCATCTTGGACCAAAGAAAAATAATTATGATTTTTTAAAGAAAAGCCAGATTTATAACAAAAAAGAAAATCAATCAGAAAAAGAACGTAAAATTGCTCAAGAGTTGAACTTGACAAATATGACAGAGTAAAGGGGAAAAAGATGGCAAAAACCTATCATTTTATCGGAATTAAAGGATCAGGGATGAGTGCCTTGGCTTTAATGTTGCACCAAATGGGGCATAAGGTCCAAGGATCTGATGTTGAAAAATATTACTTTACCCAACGTGGATTAGAGCAAGCAGGTATTAAAATTTTACCTTTCGATGAGAAAAACCTTCAAGGTGATTTAGAAATTATCGCTGGGAATGCCTTTCGTCCAGATAACAACGTTGAAATCGCCTATGCAGACAAGAATGGGCTAAGCTACAAACGTTATCATGAGTTTCTTGGTAGCTTTATGCGTGACTTTATCAGCATGGGGGTTGCTGGTGCACACGGTAAGACCTCAACAACTGGGATGCTTTCTCACGTCTTGTCACACATTACTGATACTAGCTATCTAATTGGAGATGGTACAGGTCGTGGTTCTGAAAATGCCAAGTATTTTGTCTTTGAATCAGACGAGTACGAACGTCATTTCATGCCATATCACCCAGAGTACTCTATTATTACTAATATCGACTTTGACCATCCTGACTATTTCACAAGCTTAGAGGATGTCTTTAACGCCTTCAATGATTATGCTAAACAAATCACCAAAGGTTTGTTTGTCTACGGTGAAGATGCTGAGTTGCGTAAGATTACGGCAAATGCCCCAATCTATTATTACGGTTTTGAAGCAGACAACAATGACTTTGTAGCTAGTGATTTACTTCGTTCTACTACAGGTTCAACCTTTACAGTTCACTTCCGTGGTCAAGAATTGGGTCAATTCCACATTCCAACTTTTGGTCGCCACAATATCATGAATGCAACAGCAGTGATTGGTTTGCTTTATACTGCTGGCTTTGACTTGAATTTAGTACGTGAACACTTGAATACTTTTGGAGGCGTTAAGCGTCGCTTTACAGAAAAGATTGTCAATGATACTGTTATCATCGATGATTTTGCGCATCACCCAACTGAAATTATCGCAACTCTAGATGCTGCACGTCAAAAATACCCAAGCAAGGAAATCGTTGCTATTTTCCAACCGCATACCTTTACTCGTACAATTGCTTTGTTGGATGATTTTGCACAAGCCTTGAATCAGGCTGACGCAGTTTACCTAGCACAAATCTATGGATCTGCTCGTGAAGTTGACCATGGTGATGTTAAGGTTGAGGATTTAGCAGCTAAGATTGATAAAAAACATCAAGTTATCACTGTTGAAAATGTGTCTCCGCTCTTAGACCATGATAATGCTGTATACGTCTTTATGGGAGCAGGTGACATTCAATCATATGAATACTCATTCGAACGTCTCTTGTCAAATTTGACAAGTAATGTTCAGTAAGGAACACCATGGAATTTCCAATTAAAATAAGGGAAGTTCAGCAATCTGATATCGAGCAGGTTTACTTGATACAGTAGAGTACTCAAAACTTCCAAGAAATAGTTAATAGAGAAATAATAGAAGAACGTATCCGTAATTTTGCGGATACGTTTCTCTTAGCTAGTTTAGATGATCAGGTGATTGCTTATATTTCAGCGACAGATTTTGCTACATCCTCAGTAAGTAGATGGATAGTAGAGATGGCAGATGGAGAAGCTATTAGTAATGGAAATCTTGTGATTGATGCTTTATCTGTTCATCCGAATTATCAAGGGCAAGGATTTGGAACCTTGTTGCTCGCAGCCATGAAACAAGTTGCTCTTCAACAAAATAGCCCAGCTATTTATCTGGTCTGTAAAGATGAATTGCTGTCTTATTTTGAGATGAATGAATTTATAGAGCAAGGAATAGTAGACCTGGGAGTCGGAAATGAAGTTAATTTTCTCATGTGTTGGAAGAATCCCTTTTATCAGGAGGAACTATGATTATTCGACAAGCTAGACTGAGTGATTTAGACCGTATTTTAGAGATTGAACTAGAAAATTTTTCTATTGAAGAAGCCATACCTCGATCTGTCTTTGAAGCACATTTAAAGGAAATAAAAACGAGCTTTCTAGTGGCTGAAAAAGAGGGAGAGATACTCGGTTATATCGAAGGACCAGTAGTCCCTCATCGTTATTTACAAGACCAGTCTTTCACTGAAGAAATAAAAGACCACAGTCGTCAAAAAGGCGGATATATATCTGTGACTTGTCTTTCTATAGCAAAAAAAGCTCAATCTCTAGGGTTAGGGAAAAAACTCCTGACCGCATTGAAAGAAGTGGCTCTTAAGCATGAACGAGAGGGAATCAATCTGACCTGTCATGACTACCTTATTGAATACTATG
>CAJPKC010000007.1 GCA_905370255.1 Streptococcus oralis | reverse complement strand
CTCTTAGCAGGTATGCCGCAGGCTCCAAACCAGTACGATCCTTATTCTCATCCTGAAGCCGCCCTTGAAAGACGAAACCTCGTTTTGTCAGAAATGCAAAAACAAGGTTACCTTACAGCTGAGCAATATGAAACAGCCATCAATACTCCAATCACCGATGGACTTCAAAGTCTAAAATCTGTTAATAGCTATCCACAGTACATGGATAACTATCTTAAAGAGGTTATTGACCAAGTAGAACAAGAAACAGGTTATAATCTATTAACAACAGGTATGGAAGTCTATACCAACGTCGACCAAGAGGTACAAAAACACCTTTGGGACGTCTATAACACTGATCAATACGTAAACTATCCTGATGATGATATCCAAGCAGCTTCTACTATCGTAGACGTTACAAATGGTAAAGTTATTGCCCAACTCGGATCTCGTCACCAAGCTAGCAATGTATCCTTTGGTACTAACCAAGCAGTGGAAACAAACCGTGACTGGGGTTCAACTATGAAACCAATTACGGACTATGCACCTGCACTTGAATACGACATTTATGACTCAACTGCTTATATGCTTAAGGATGTACCATATAACTTCCCAGGTACAAATACTCCAGTCTACAACTGGGATCGTGGCTATTATGGTAACATCACTCTTCAAACTGCTATCCAACAATCTCGTAACGTACCAGCAGTTGAAACTCTCGATAGAGTTGGACTCGATAAAGCCAAAAAATTCTTAAACGGACTTGGCATTGATTATCCAACCATGGTATATGCAAACGCAATTTCAAGTAATACGACTGAATCAGGTAAACAGTACGGTGCAAGTAGTGAAAAAATGGCTGCCGCCTATGCTGCATTTGCTAACGGTGGTATCTATCACAAACCAATGTATATCAATAAAATTGTCTTTAGCGACGGTAGTTCAAAAGAGTTTTCTGATCAAGGTACTCGTGCTATGAAAGAAACAACCGCCTATATGATGACAGAAATGATGAAAACAGTATTATACTCTGGTACAGGTCGAGACGCTTATATTTCATGGCTTCCACAAGCAGGTAAAACTGGTACATCAAACTACACTGATGAAGAGATTGAAAACCACATTAAAACAAGTCAATTTGTTGCTCCAGACGAAATGTTTGTTGGTTATACCCGTAAGTATTCAATGGCAGTCTGGACCGGTTACTCAAACCGCCTTACTCCAATCGTTGGTGATGGCTTTACTGTTGCCACTAGCATCTATCGTTCTATGATGCAGTATCTAGCAGAGGAAGATCATCCTGATGACTGGACAATGCCAGAAGGACTTTATAGAAGCGGTGATTACGTCTTCAAGAATGGTGCACGTAGCAACTGGATTCCACAATCAACTCAAGCAAGTTCGACAACAGAGAGCTCTAGCTCAAGTTCAACTTCAACAACTGAAAGTGAAAGCTCTTCAAATGAAAATACGAATGGTACTACTAATCCAAATGCAACGCAACCAAACTCATCTGCAAATTCTCAACAACAAAATCAACCCCAACAAAATCCACGAAGACAACAATAAAATATATAAAAAACTGAGAATAACGGCACTGCACCCATAAAATGAGACACAAGAAAACACTCCTGTTGAATTCTGGTAAACTAGAAACAGGGGTGTTTTGTTATGGTCAAAAAAGCATATTCGGTAGAAACTAAGCTAGCCTGTATCGAAATGAAGAAGGCAGGCAAATCAAATAAAGTTATCATGGATACCCTCAGCATCAAAAATGCTAGTCAGGCCAAGACCTGGTAGCGATGGTATCAGAATGATGAATTGTACCGTTTCCACCAACCCGTGGGGAAACAATATACTTATGGTAAAGGAATGAAACAATTATCTGAAGTGGAACAGTTACATTTGCAGGTGGAATTACTAAAAAAGTATCAGAGCTTGGTAAGAAAATCGACAAAGTAAGTCTTATCAAGCTAGTGGAAGAGTATAAGAAAACGTGCCCTGTATCGATTATTTTAGAGTGTTTCGGCATCAAACGCTCCACCTTTTATCGCTGGAAAAAGGAGTGTAAGAATTCTCAGAAAAGAGGCGAAATAGCAGATAATGCCTGTATCGAATGGTTTCACTCTGTTTTCAAGTCTGAAACCTTCTCTCTCCATAAGTGAAGAAACATAACTGGAGATAGTATAACAGATATTGTCAAAAATTACATCATATTTTATAATGAAACTAGAATTCAACAAAAATTGAATGACTAGTCCCCTGTAGAGTACAGAGAATTGGTCGTAGAAGGGGTCCAGCAACCGAAGGGCGCTAGCCTTCAAATTTTCCTCCCAAAATGTGTCCAAAATATTGACAGAATTCCAACACGGAAGATTTGGCACAGAATGGATTAATTGGTTTTACGACTTTCTTTATCATCTTTAACCTTGCTTTGCTTGTCTTGGCGGGCTGGGCAGGGTATAAGTGGAAGATAAGATGAAAAAAATGGAGAAAACTCTAATGATTCTTCTCCATTTTTTTATCTAATTGGTAATGTTGAAAATCGGAAGTGAAATGATACTTTCAAAGAATTCATTTTGGACACTAGCAAACGAAATAGAGCCCTGATGCAAATCAACAATTTGTTTTGAAATTTTTAGCCCAATTCCAGTCGTTCTAATTTTAGAAATATCAATGTTTTTAAAAGATAATTCATTAAGTTCAGCAATTTTTTCTGGTGAAGCTCCCTGTCCATTATCTTTGATTTCGACAATTACATTTGTATCTTTTTTGAATAAGTTGATTCTTATTGTGCAACCCTTTTCGTTATGTAAAACAGAGTTGTAGATGATATTATGGATAACTCTTGTGATTAAAAACTGCTCAATCATGATAGATTGATTAACAAGTGAATAATCGTAATCAAATTCAAATTCAAAATCATTCCAGATTTCTTGATTTAAAATATGGATGAGAATGTCTTTGAAGAAGGGGATAATTTTTGTTTCAGTCTGATTTAATTGAAGATGACCGGATGAAAGGCGAGCTACTATATTTAGATCATTTAAAATATTTTGGATGTAATAGGATTCCGTCAATATTGGGGGGATATGTTTTTTAGACTGTGTATCTAGTTCAGAATCATTTAACAAGGACGCGTTAGAAATGATGACAGAAAGAGGTGTTTTGATATCGTGTGCAATACCTGAAATCCATTGCTCTTTAAAGACTTCATTCTCTTTGAGTAGAGTATCGGTTTGATTAATTGCAGTTGTAAGATATTCTAGTTCTGATATAGAATTTATTGGATTTTTCAAACCATCTGGGAGATTCTGAATAGCAGTTACAAGAGGCGCAATTTTACGATTGATATGCGTCACACCATAGTAGTAAAGAAAAGCGAAATAAAGGCAGTTGAAAAGCAATACTCCAAATGCTACTAGTGGAATCAGGCGAATACTATCTATATCTAAGTAATTATAACTATAACGAGCAATTTTATCTTTTGGAAAACCAACAACAATGATGTAGCCACCTTTTATCTGACTAAAAACAGGATAATCTGAAAGATAATAGCGAGAAAACTGTAAAATGTCCCCATAGTCAAATTGCGAAGGAACTTCTTTAGGTTTATACTGTTCGTACACTTGTTTTCCAGTCTGCTTATCCAATACCATGAGCCATAACTTTTGTTCTTTTAGACTAGAAATATCATTTTTAGGTATGTGGACGTTATTTTTTGTGATGGTAATGTGTTCAGAAATTATTTTTACAGTCTCGGTAGCAGTTTGCTTTTCTCTAATGTAGAAAACAAAACTGGCAATTAGAATAATATTGGTAATAAAGATAATGATGGAAAAAAAGATAAATTTCTTTAGTGAATACCTTAAAATTTTGGTTTGGTTCATAATCATGATAACAATTTATATCCCAGCCCTTTAGCTGTCTTTAAATATTGAGGTTTTGAAGGATTTTCTTCTATTTTTTCTCGAATTTTCCGAATATGTACAGTCAAAGAGTTTTCATAACCAAAGCTATCCACTCCCCAAATCGTATCACAGAGAGATTCGGTTGAAACGATGTAATTTTTATTATCGTAAAGTTTTTTCAAAATCTGAATTTCAATTGGCGTAATAGAAATTTCTGCTCCATTTTTTTGTACTGTTGCATTCCGAAAACTCACCAAAGTCTGTCCAATCTGTATTGCTTCCTGTTCTGATTTATAGCTTCTCCGGAGCAGAGCCATAATACGATAGATAAGATTTTTTGGAATGAAGGGTTTCATGACATAATCATCACCACCAGCATTGAAACCAGCTACCTCATCTTCAGGATTATTTTTGGCAGTCAGAAAGAGGATAGGAGTATCGCCTTTTTTTCGGATATGTTTTGCTAATGTGTAGCCATCCCCATCGGGTAGCATAATGTCCAAAAGGAAAAGGTCGAACTGCTCTGTTTCAATCATGTCCAAACTAGATTCTATATCATAGGCTGATGTTAGATTGGAAAATCCGTAGGCAGTGAGAATATCTCTTATGGAAGAGTTTAAAATTTTATCGTCATCAATGATAAGGATGTGCTTATTCAGGAGTTGTTGTTCGAAATTCATAATCTTACCTCGCTTATCTATATTATACCATTTAAAAGAGTGAAAAAAGCAAGATACTTTAATCTTAATGTAAAATTAAGGTTAGCTTAGTTTAAAATTAATCTAGCATGTCTATAATAAAGACATAACCTAGATAGAGATACTTCTCAAATAAATTTTAATCAGTGAGGTATTTCCAAATGGCTAAACAACAAAAGAATCTCGTTGAGATTGAAGTAATGAATTCTCTTCAAGAATTAACTCTTGAAGAACTTGATAACGTTCTTGGTGCTGGTAGTGGAATAATTCATTTTATTCAGACAAAACAATGGTAATAGTGAGTCACCAATTAGATATTGTGAATTATGTTGATTCTATCATTTTTGTTGATAAGAGTAGTGGAGATGTTATCAAAGATACTCATGATAATTTGATTTATAGAAATCAAAATTATAGAAAATTATTTGGTTTAAAGGAGGAAGTTCATAATGATTAGTAATGTTTTACAGATAAAAAACTTACAAAAGGCATTTAAGGACACTCAGGTAGTTAACCTTAGTTCCTTATCAGTTCAACAAGGTGAGATTTATGGTTTTCTAGGTCCAAATGGAGCTGGTAAAACAACCACAATGAAGATGATTTTGTCTTTGATTTCTCGTACAGCTGGGGAGATTGAAGTGTTCGGTCAATCTATAGGTACGGACAAGCAGTATCTTAATCAAATTGGCTCTATGATTGAAGAACCGTCTTATTATCCTAATTTGACAGGCTATGAAAATCTCTTGGTTTTCCAAAAAATCCTTGGATTTGATAAGAAAAATATTCAGGAAACCTTGAAAATTGTTGGGTTAGATCAACCTAAAAACAAGAAAAAATTGGTTAAAGATTATTCTCTGGGTATGAAACAGCGTTTGGCTTTAGCCTTTGCCTTAGTCAAGAAACCGCGTTTGTTGATACTGGATGAACCAACTAACGGGCTAGACCCAGCAGGGATTCATGAAATTCGGGAACTGATTATCAAGTTGGCAAAAGAACAGGGCATTACTGTCTTCATCTCTACCCATATCCTTTCTGAAGTAGAGCATATCGCTGACCGTGTAGGGATTATCAATCATGGTCAACTCGTTTACGAGGGAGAAATTCGTAAAATTCAGTCCAATAAATGGCTGGAAGTGCGTGGGGATTTTAGAGGTCGACGTGAAGCCATTAGCCAAGTGTTATTTGGTTATCCGTGCAAGATGTTGGAGATACAAGAGGATAAACTCAAGCTGACTAACCTTGCCGATCAGCAGATTTCTAGTTTGTTACGAGATTTAATAGTCGAGAAAGTTCCAATTTATGAAGTGAAGCAAGAACAAGAAACCTTGGAATCTATCTTCCTCAACTTAACCAAGGAGTGAGTCTTATGTTGAATAATTTGTCTATTGAATTGCTCAAGGCAAAACGAACCAAATCCTTCCTCATTAGCATACTAGTTATGGGAGTCGGATTTGCTTGGGCAATTGCAGCCGCTACACGCTACCTAAGTAATCCAGACATGCACCAGATTAGCCTAATTTTCTATATGATAAAAGAAGTAAATGGCTTGATTCTCCCTATCGTGATTGCTCTCTTTGTATCCCGGATTGTCAAGAACGAGAAGGAGGGCAACACTTTCAAACTGCTTTTGGCAAATGGTGAAAATGTACGGCATATCTTTCTGAGTAAGCTTGGCCTGACTATGTTCGTTTTGACCTTTCTCGCTATTTTGGAGGGAGTAGTAGTCCAGTTGATTGCAAACTTTTCTGGTCTAGAAATGCCTGTTAGCCTAATCCTCTGGCAAATCGTCATTTTCTTGCTAGCCTCTTTTGTCTTAACCTGTCTGTTTTTGACTTTGCAGTTTTTACTGAAGAAGCAGGCATTGATACTGGCATTAGGGATTTTCGGAGGATTTCTTGGAGTTGGATTTGGTCATGCACCAGCTTTTCTACAGCTGATTTTCCCTTTTGGTGGTATAGGATATCTGTCTCTGGTGGATTACCAGCAAGTCGCCAGTCAAGTGAGTTATGTTTTGGCGACAAACCTAGGATTTAAACTCTTTACATATTTGCCAATAGCCCTAATCTATCTCTTCTTATCTCTCTATCTAGTTGAAAAGAAAGGAGGCAAGCTATGATGTCTTATCTATCAGTAGAATGGCGGAAAACCCAAAAATTTTCCATGTTGATGATTGGTATTTTCTTCTTAGCTTTTTGTAGCCTGATTGGTCTTGGTATTTACTTAGGTGCAGCTTATTCTATGGTTGCAGAAAGTGAAAAAGTGCCTGTTTTATGGGGACAATTGACCTTCTATTATAGCCAGCTTTTCTTTCCGATTTTGGTCAGCCTTTATGTAGCCATGATGTTAGGAAAAGAGTTTGATAGAAAAAATATTGAATTTCTCAGAGCTAATAATGTCAGTCTTGGGAAATTATTGTTGGCAAAAGAAATAGTAATTATCTTGTTTATTGCTGTTTTACAGTTGTTCTTGTTTGGTATTTTTTATGTCAGTGCTCACCTAGCTCATTTAGAAATTTCTAATTTGTTCACCTACCTCAAGTGGGATTTATTGGGGATTTTTGGAACAATTAGTATGATGGCAGTACAGTTTTTTGTGACAGCTAAAACTCGTGTTTTCAGTAAATCTGTGGGAATTGGTGCTATTGGTACTTTCGTAGGATTTATGATGATTTTTGTATCAGATAAATTATCTTTAATCTATCCCTACTCTCAAGCTATGGTGGCAATGCGGTCACGGAATTTGATAGACTTTAATTTAGTGGAAATATTGCTGTTTATCATTGTAAATATTCTTCTGTGGGGGATTTTTCATACATTGAGTAATAAAGAATTGCATAAGTAATGCGAAGACTCTTCGGAGTCTTTTTCTTGTGATAAAAGCTCCAAGCTTTATCTGGTATGCTTGACCTACTTTTTAATTGGGCACTATAAAAATTTTTCTCGAAAATAAGAAACTTGCACGATTTACTCATTACTTAGCCAATACTAGAGTTTATACTAGTTACTGTAAAGATGATCATCTAAAAGAAGGAAGGAGGCAACCTTATAGCTAAAAATACAAGTCGTCCAGAGATTGATTCTCTAAGTTTCGAGGTTGAAAACCAAGAACTTTCCGGGAAATCAGGAGCTGGTGGTACACAGCTTTTAAAATGACACTAGCAGGTCGCTGTGGATTGTGTTTCACCTGTTCCTATGAGTGTACGATAAATAATGTTCGTTGTTAGATAAAACAAAAGGAAAATTCTAGTATTTTATTACAAAACTTTGACAACACTTTGATTTAGTGTTATATTGACGGGAGAAATACAAATAAAACAAGATAACTTTGAGATTGATTCTTCGGATTATGGAAATTAATATCCAAGAATTGGATGGAAAATCTGCTGCTGGGTGGCGTACGGCTGTTAGATTAACAGCACAGGGGCGATGTGGTTGGTGATTTACATATTCTTATGAATGTATTTCGCCAAACGTGCGCTGTGGATAAAACTCTCTATTTTTTGACAGGAGGATAAAATGGAAGGAATTATTGGAACACTAGAATTCTATGCACCTGTACTGGTCTTAGGAGTTGTTGTCATAGGGATTGTTTACTTTATGAAAAAAAGAAACGATCGCAAATAATCAAATCGACCGATACCTGAAAAAGGTATCGGTTTTTTATAACTTGAATATATTGCACAAAATACTCATGGAAAACCTTGAAAGAAACCGTATAATGAGAGAGTAATAAAGAAACGGAGGAATGAAATGATGAAACAGCTTATTGTGACAGGATTAACGAAAACATTTGGTCAAGGGGATAATATCGTTCATGCTTTATTAGATGTGAACTTGTCCGTTGAAAAAGGTGAATTCCTGGCAATTATGGGGGCTAGTGGTAGTGGAAAAACAACACTCCTCAACTGTATTTCAACGATTGATAAACCAACATCAGGTGAGATTCGATTTGAAGATTTTGACATCATCCATGCCAAGGAAAATGAACTAGCTGACTATCGTGCTAAAAACATTTCCTATATTTTCCAAGCTTACAACTTGGTGGAAACCTTGACAGTTTATGAAAATATTGTTCTACCTCTTCAAATTCAGGGGAAAAATATCAAAAAACATCAGGATAAGATTGTGGAAATTATGGATAAGTTGGCCATCCAAAACTTAAAAGATAAGTTTCCTAATCAGTTATCAGGTGGTCAGCGACAACGTGTGGCAACTGCTAGAGCCTTGATTGATGATTCTAAACTGATTATCGCAGATGAGCCGACAGGAGCCTTGGACTCTGCCAATTCTGAAAAACTGATGGCGCTTTTGCAGGAAATCAATAAAAGTTTTGGTATTACCATTTTATTGGTTACCCATGACCCTGCCGCAGCAAAGTATTCCTCACGGATGGTGCTACTTAGCGATGGAAAGATTATGGATGATTTGGAACGTAACAGCTTATCTAATGAACAGTATTTGCAAGAGATTTACAGCCGTACCAGATAGGAGGATGAGAGTATGTATCCAAAATTGATTTTACGAAATGTATTTCGAAATTTACAGACTTACACCATCTACTTTTTCAGTCTAACCTTGATTTATAGCTTGCTCTATGCTTTTAATGCTTTACCACGCCATCCAGTGATGCAAAGTTTATCAGGGGCAAAGGAAATGTTGACGACGGTGATGAGTCAGTACATGGGCTTGCTTTCCTATCTGATTCTATCGGCGATTGCCTTTCTCGTCGTTTATTCCACAAACTTTGTCCTGGGACGGCGTAAGAAAGAGCTGGGACTTTATGCAACGCTGGGAATGAAGAAGAAGCAGATTATCCGTACCCTGTTCTTTGAAACCATGCTGGTCAATATCTTTTCCTTGATTCTAGGTTTCTTGCTTGGATTGATCTTACTGGTCATTCTAGCTAAGATTGCATCTGAGTTTTTTATGGCCAATTACTTTGGTAGTCTGCTTTTCTTTGATAGCAAGTCTGTCATCTTACTAGTTTATTCCTATTTGGTAACCAGTTTTATTGTTGGTGTCATGGACATTCTTACCTTTAGAAAGCAAAATATCATTGCACTCATTCAAGAAAATGGGGTCAAGAAATCTGTCTTGGCAAAAGGCAAGCCAGTTCTTCAAGCACTTCTCTTTATTCTTTCGACAGCTGTTATCGGTTTTGGTGCTCTCTATTTTTCAGACTATCACCATCTATCATTCTTGAAAAGCTGGGGTATCTTGCTGGTATCTGTCTTCGTGATTTTTGTGATTTTATTTTACAATACCTTGAGCCATTTTATCTTGGTTTCCCTTAGAAAACTGCCTCAAACCTACTATAACAAACTAAACAGTTTTAAAATTCGTCAATTTTCAAAACAAGCTGATAGTAATTCGGTCACGTTGGCTGTCTTATCCTTGACCTTGACACTGGCTCTCAGCTTACTCGTTTTTAGTGGTAGTGCCTATACGACTATGAACCGAGAGCTGAACAAATACTCACCTTATGATGTAACTGTCAATCTTTATCGTGGTCAAGAGTTCCAATTTGCTCAGGATTCTGTAAAAGATAGGCTGAAAGCAGATGGATTTGACTTTAACCTCATCAAAGAGGAGTACAGCTATCCTATCTATTCTAGTGATTTAACCTATAAAGATTTGATTGATACTAGCAATCTCTGGGCGCATGATAAGGAACTTCCTGAATCAAAAGTACCGATTTTAGGAATTTCTGCCTACAATCATCTCCGCAAACTGCAAGGGGAAAAAGCGGTTGACTTGGCAGATAACCAATTTCTGGTCAATGCAAACTATAAAGGAACTGCCAAGCAGATCCAGGACTTTCTATCAACGACCAAAACCCTCATGATTAACGGTCATTCTCTCAACCTTGCCTCTTCGAATCCACTTGAAACAGTTTACTTTTTATCGTCAGTGGGTACAAATGATACAGGAACCTTAATTGTACCAGATAAGGTAGTAGTTGGATTGACGGAAGACCACACGACCTATGTTGCCAATTTCAAAGAAAATATCGACAAACGTAAAGTAGAAACATTCTTAAGTCAGTGGATAGAAAAATACTACTTCACTCGTGATGGAGCAGAGTTGAATCCGTTCACCTATCAAACCAAAGGAAGAATTTTTGAGATTTATCTTGGATTTATGGGCGTCATTGTCTTTGTCATGATTTTTGTCAGTGTTATTTTTATCATTATTTCCCTCAGTATCTTGTCCCTTCAAACTTCTACAAGTGCTTTGGATAGTGTCAATGATTATCAAATCTTATATCTTCTTGGGAATAAGAGGAAGCAAAATCGCTCTATTCTTTTGCAACAGATTCTAAGTTATTTCTTGGTTCCGCTGGTCATCGCAGGTCCGCTAGCATTTGCCTTGAGTACCGCTCTTTTGGGTTATTTTGAGAATTTCGCTAATACCAGCATTTCTATTGATATCACCTATCTGGGAGTAGCGGTTTTACTCTTTGTCCTTTACTTGCTAGTGACTTACAGAGTAAGTTGGCAAATTATTGAAAATTAAGTCAAATACCAGAGTTGCCTATCCTGCAATTCTGGTATTGTGTTATAATAATATTAAAGTAGTTCAGGAAGTAGATACATATGAAACAGTTTGTCAAATTGCTCTCGAAAAACTCACTTTTATTGTGGTGGTTGACGATTTTGAATCATCTAGCTTTAATGATTTATATTTATTATAGGAGCCCTCTGAACTTTTCGACAGATTTTACCTTGCAGATGGTTTTATTGCTGATTATTGCTTTAATTGTATTTAGCTATAGTTGTAATATTGTGACCTTTCGCTATAGTGAGTTGAAACTTTGGTTGCTCCTGATGATGTTTCTCATTAGCTGGCAATCCATATTTAATCAAGGAGTTGCGAGCACCCTGTTGCACTTTTTTGATATTCTTCATCCGCTCAACTCTTTTTTATTGGTGTATAGTTCTCTGTCTATTATCTTTCTGGGAGAGAAAATAGGAGAAGAACTGTTGAGTGTGTCCTTTGTGTTGACACTAATCACCATTAGTTCGTATCTGTTAAGTCCTTCAATTTTTCTATTTCTGTCCTTGTTTGCGTCTTTCTTTTTAAACCTTGTTCCCTTGATTTTACTGATTTTATATCATAAAGAGTTGAAAAGTAAACTCAAGTATCAGAGACGAAATTTGTGGATATTAGCTTTGATATTGCCTCTTTCTTATTTCTTTTTGTATATCAATACGAGGGGCTCAGGAGTGATGAACCTAGTCTGGTATCTGGAAATTGTTGGCATTTTAGCTTTTTTACACTTCAAAACAATTATCAGCTCTCTTCAAAAAAAGGTATCAGAGTTAAAATTGTCCTATATAAAAGCTTTTTCACGCTTGTTTTTACTGGTTATGTTTTTGTTAGTAGGCATTTTCATCATCTTTCGTCTAGATTTAAACACGAGCTTTTTGGTCTTGAATATCATGTTACTATTGTTCGGGATTTGTTCGGAAGAATTAATTCGCCTCTTTCGTTCTGCTGAAATGCTAGATTCTAGGGATTATGTAAAAGTTCTCTTTTTAAAGCGTAACCGTATGGTGAAAAATCTGCTGGCAAATGAAGATACAGAACAACAGTTCTCCGAATTTCTTCACAATGAAATCCTGCAAAATGTTATGGCAATAAAAAATTTCAATAAATATAGTAGTAATCAAGTTTTTGGTGAACAGATCAATCTGGTAACAGAGGAGTTGGTTCAGCGGATTCGTGAGCGGATGGATTATTATCAGCCAATGGTAGAAACAGACGAGCAGTTAGACATCCAGTATCAAGGGCTGATTAATCGGATTGTCAAACGCTATCACGCAGAAAATGAAGTAGTCACACAGTTTCCTGCCCACTTTAGGCTTTTATCTCCTTACGATAAAATTGCCTATCGTCTGGTTGAGGAGTTGGCGACCAATGCCGTTAAGTACGCTAGTGGTGGAAGGATTTCTTTGAAGATTGATGTGCATGATGACGCTATTTTTATCATTTCTGAAAATGACTGCCTTCAAACAGAAAAATCCTTAGGTTATGGCTTGAAAAATATGTCTAATAAAATTAGTGTTTTAGGTGGTCAAATGCAGATTTTTGAAAATAATAAGAGATTTCGTGTAGAAATTACTCTCCCGATTGATAAGGAGTTGTGTTATGAAAATTTTGTTAATTGATGATCATAAATTATTTAGCCAAAGTATCAAGATGATTTTAGAGTTATCGGAAAACATTAAAAAGGTCCAGTTAGTAGATAATTTTTCGACTATTTCGGAGATTGCTTTTAATGACTACGACATTATTTTGATTGACATCAACCTGACGAGTCTGTATCAAGATGATGGGCTGACCTTGGCACAAGAGATTATCGACAATGGTTGTTCTAGTAAGGTTGTGATTTTGACAGGTTACAGTAAAAAAATGTATGAACACCGATCTAAAGTTATGGGGGCTTATGGCTTTCTGGACAAAAGTATGGACCCAGATGAGTTGGTGAAAAAACTGGAAAAGATTTATCTAGGTGGTAAGGTCTTTTCAGATGAAGTGATGGTAGAGGTGTTAACACCACGAGAAATCGAGATACTAGAACTGGTTAGAAATGGCTTGACCATTGATG
>CAJPKC010000006.1 GCA_905370255.1 Streptococcus oralis | reverse complement strand
CTACTACGATGAAAACTCTGGTGAACTAGTCACCAACCAAACACGTACTATCAAAGGTGTAACTTATCATTTTGATGAGAATGGTAATGCGACTAAAGTTTAAGATATCCCTTACTTTAAGAAAACTTTAGGCTTTGCTTTATATACTATAACTATCCTAAAACTTTTCTTTTTCATAATCTCCCAAATCCAGGGCGCAGGTCTTGGATTTTTTTTGTTTTAGAAAGGTCGTAGCAACTAAAATCATCCCCCTCTCACTCGTAACGTAATGTAATCGTTTTCTTATTTTTATCTAAATTTCTTATATTTCCTTGAAACTCTCTAAAATAGCGCTATAATAGGACTTAGGAAAAAGGAGGAAGAATTATGAAAGTACATTCTAATTTTACTGGACCTAAGTCCACAAAACGTCTGATTGCATTCTCATGTGCAACTGCTCTTGCAAGTTTTGCCTTTATCGCAAGACCTGCCTTCGCTGAGGAAGCTAAAGCCGACAATGCATCAAACCTTGATGTGACTGCAGCTACCACAACCAATGTGGAAACTACAGCAGACCTCGTCGAAACTAAGGTTGTTGAAGCTCCTGCTACTACTGAAAATGTAGCAAGCACTGAAAGCACTACAAATGTCTCAGATCAAGCCACAACTGCTGCTGCAAGCTCTGAAACTGCCAGTGAAACAGCTTCAACAACTGCAAGTGAAAGCCAGACTCCTGCAGAATCAGCCACAAGCCAAACACGTGAAGCCGTAACTACAGACCGAGCTGCCAGTGAGACTGCAACAGCTAACGAAACTTCAAACGGTGAAACAAATGTCACCGGTGGTCAATACTATAGAGACGAATATGGCTACTGGCATTATAAAGATGCTAGCGGTAAAGACCTGACTGGACCACAAACTGTTGATGGCGTTAAGGTATACTTCAATCAAGGCGGTGTTCAGGTTAAAGGGGGATTTGGCTGGGACGGTCACTATTATGACAAAGATTCTGGTGCTCTTGTTACTAATAAATTCGTTGAAGAATATGGTAGAACCTATTACGTTGATGAAAATGGTAATAAGGCAATTGGTTCCAAAGAAGTTAATGGAGCGTGGTATTACTTTGATCAGTATGGTGAACAAGTTAAAGATAGATTTGCTTCTGATGACCGTTATTACGACGAAAACGGAAAACAAGTTGATTTCGGGACAAACCGCTATTTTGAATTAAACGGAAAATGGTACTATGCTGGAAATGATGGTGCTATTTTAAAGGGACCACAAACCATAGATGGAGTTAAGGTTTACTTCGACCAAGGCGGTGTTCAAGTGAAAGGTTATTTTGCCAGAGACTATTCTGACAATAATAAACGCTATTATGATAAAGATTCTGGTGCACTAGTCACTAACAACTACGTTATTGCATACGATAACTATACCCACCAAAATGAACGCTACTATGTGGATGAACAGGGTGTTCGTGTAAAAGGTGCTAAAACTATCAATGGTAAACAGGTTTACTTTACATATGATGGAAGACAAGTCTTCGACAATTTTGGTGACGATGGCTACTTCTATGGGCAAGATGGTAACCGAGTCGACCTAGGCACAAACCGTTATGTTCAAATTAAAGGCAACTGGTACTACATCGGTAACGATGGAAAAATCTTGACAGGTGAACAAACTATTGATGGCGCTCATGTCTACTTTGGCTATAACGGTATCCAAGTGAAAGGAGATTTTGACTACAACAAACAATTTCACGATAAAGACTCTGGAAATCTAGTTACTAATCGTTTCGTAACAGTTAAAGACAAAACCTACTTTATCGGTGCCGATAGCAAGGCCATCAAAGGAGCAACCGTCATCGACAACGTTGAATACTTCTTTGACAAAGAATCTGGCGCACAAGTTAAGGGAAATTTTGCTAGTAACGATAAATACTATGATGGAATTATTGGTGCGCTCGTAACCAATAGCTATGTCCAAGTTGGTAAAAACTGGTACTATGTAGGAAATGACGGAAAACCACTTAAAGGCTCTCAAACCATTAACAATGTTCCTGTATACTTTGACCCTTATGGGGGTAGACAAGCCAAAGGTATCTTTGGTAACGATGGCTACTTCTACGACAAAGATTCTGGTGCTAAAGTAGATTTGGGAACAAATCGCTATGTCCAAGTTAATGATAATTGGTACTACGTCAATGCTGAAGGTAAGATTCTAAAAGGGGACCAAATCATTGATGGAGTTCAAGTCAATTTTAATCCATATAACGGTATTCAAACTAAGGGGGAATTAGTTGATTCTAATGGTCGAGTAATCAGTGAAGAGAACTACAATACTTATGAAGCACCTAGTAAGTTCTATGATAAAAATTCTGGAGCTCTTGTAAAAGGTCAATACTTCAGCCATGATGGTAAATGGTACTATGCAGATGCACAAGGTAATATCCTTAAAGGCTCACAAACCATTGATGGGGTAGACGTTTACTTTGATGATGATGGTGTTCAAGCTAAAGATACTGTTCTTAATGGTTACTACTACGATAAAGATAGTGGTGCAGGGAAAGAACTCCCTCATGATCAGTTTATAAAGATTGGTGACGATTTATACTACCTTAGCAGTAATGGACGAACTGGGAATATAAATGTTGACGGGAAGAATTACTATGTTGAGCAAAACGGAAAGGTCCTTCGTGGTTCCTTTAACATCTATCAAAATCCACCTTACTATGATGATGAAACTGGCGAAGCTGTAGAAAAAACTGGTTTTGTTAATTCTCGTGGTAGTTGGTTCTACCTAGAAAATGGTAAAAAAGTCGCAGGTTTTAAAAAAATTGATGGGAAACTTTACTATTTCTCTGCCAATCCAATGAACAAATACGAAACGCACGAACAAGTTCGAGGAAAATTAGCTAGACCTAAATTTTACATTTCATTCCCTGACAATCCAGAAGAAAACCCAACTTACTACTTCGACGCCGAAACAGGTGCTGCGGTAACCAACCAATTCGTCTATGCAGATGGACACTGGTACTACTTCGGTAAGGATGGTAAGGCCCTCCTCTTCGATCAAGTGATCAATGGTCAACACCTCTACTTCGATTATGAAGGTAAACAAGTGAAGGGCGATTTCGTTACAGACTACAAGGGTACTCGTTATTACGATGAAAACTCTGGTGAGCTCGTCACCAACCAAACACGTACCATCAATGGTGTGACTTATCATTTTGATGAAAATGGACGTGCAAAGCAATTGTAAGAAATGTAAGAAAATCGACTAAAATTTTCTCACAAGACATCTAAACTAAAGGAAGTTGATTAATTTCAACTTCCTTTTTAAAATCCACGAAAATAATTTTTGTCTACTTTAAGAAAACTTTAGGCTTTGCTTTATATACTATAACCATCCTAAAACTTTTCTTTTTCATAATCTCCTAAATTCAGGACTCAGGTCCTGGATTTTTTTGTTTTTTATGAATCTTGGATTTAGTAAGAACTGGCAACATCTCACTTAATATGCAGATAAATATATGTTTTTCCCTTTTATCCACCCCTTCACATTAAAAGAAAACCTTTTTATTTTTAATATTGAAAAGGCTTTCTTATTGTCTTATAATATAAATTAAAAGGGGGTATTTATTATGGAAAAAAATGATAAGGCCAAAAAACACGCATCTAAAAAGTATCTTATTGCTTTTTCATGTGCATCTGCTCTTGCTAGTTTTGCACTTATTGCCGGAGCTGCTTTTGCGGATGAAGTAACTGCTAGTGAAACACTCAAGAATGACACGACAGCAAGTGTTACTGCCAATCTTGAAACAACAGCAGATTTAGTTGAAACAAAGAGTACTGAAGCAACATCTTCTACTGAAAGTTCAACAGATGCTCCAGAGTTAGTAAGTTCGGAATACACTAGAGAACCGGCCTCTGCAACCACTAATGAGAGTCAAGCTCCTACTGAAACAGCCATCGTTGAAGCACACGCCGTTTCAACAAGAGACAGTGCTGCTAGTGAAACAGCTACGGCAACTCCTGTTATCAATGAGGACGTAAACGTTACAGGCGGTCAATATTACAGCGACCAAAACGGCAAATGGCATTACAGAGATGCCAATGGTAAGGATCTGACTGGACCACAAACCATAGATGGGGTTCAAGTCTATTTCGATAAAGAAAATGGCATACAAGCTAAAGGCGTTTTTGCTAAAGACCCTAATGATGCTAAAAAACTAAATTTCTATGATAAAGATTCTGGTGCTCTTCTCAAAAATCAATTTATCGTTGCCTACAGCAACGATACAAAACAATATGAACGCTATTATCTAGATGATAAAGGGAATCCCGTGTATGGTGAGTATCGAATTAATCGTCGATCATCCTACTTTGACGATAAATTTGGGACTCAAATCATTGACCGCTTTGCTCCTAATGGACACTTTTACGATCAGGATGGTGTTTTCGTCAATTTAGGAACCAATCATTTTGTTGAAATCAAAGGAAAATGGTACTATCTCAATGATAGAGGACAAATTATAAAGGGCAGCCATATCATTAATGGGGCTCAGCTCTATTTCGATGAAAATGGTGTTCAAATAAAAGGGAATTTTGACAAGGATAACCGCTATTATGATGAACACACTGGTAAGCTAGTAACTAACCGATTCGTAACAGTTAAAGACAAAAACTACTTTATTGGCGCAAAAGGTATACCTGTGAAAGGTGCTACTCTTATTGATGGTAAAGAGTACTACTTCGATGATAAGACCGGTGCTCAAGTGAAAGGTGTGTTTGGAAGTAATGGTAAATACTACGATACTTCAACTGGTGCACTCGTGACCAACCGTTATGTCAATGTAGATAAATATTGGTACTATGTTGATGCTGAGGGCAAACCATTAAAAGGTTCACAAACCATAAATAATGTTCCTGTCTACTTTGATTCTTATTATGGGCGACAAGTTAAAGGTGATTTTGGAGACGACGGTTACTACTATGATAAAGACTCTGGTACGAGAATTACACTCGAAAAAAATCGTTACCATAATATTAATAACCATTGGTATTATGTCGGTTCAAATGGCAAAATCCTTAAAGGCGACCACATCATCAATGGTGTTCAGGTACATTTTGATAGGTTCTTTGGAACACAAGCTAAAGATGGCTTTGTAGATAAAGATGGTATTAGTGTTCTCTATGATAGCTTTGTTGTCTTTGGTATCCCAGTTAAGTATTATGACAAGGATACTGGTGAACTTGTTAAGGGGCGTGCGTTACTTTACAACTCGAGGTAAGTGGTTCTATGCAGATAAGCAAGGCAATATTCTAAAAGGTGCTCATACCATTGATGGTATCCCTGTCTACTTTGACGATCACCTCGGAACACAATTCAAAAACGTAGTTAAAAATGGCCACTACTATGATAAGGATACCGGTGAACAGAAGGAAGTCCCACGGAACCAATTTGTTCGTGCTGATAATGGGCTCTTCTATTATGATAAAGATGGTAAACCACTTTCTGGTTCTCATACCATTAATGGTGTAACCTATTCGTTCTATGAAAATGGACAAGCCCGTCAAGGAACTTTTGGGCCTTCCGGTTCAGGACCTTTCTACGATGAGGTTACTGGAGCAGCAGTCAGAGAAAAAGGGTTCCATCAAGTAGGTGGCGATTGGTACTATACTGATGAAAATGGTAATAAACTTCTCGGTCTTCAAGAAATCGATGGGAAACTCTATTATCTCGATAATACAGAGTCTACAAGCTTAGTTACTGGTTATCTCGCAAAAGATAAAGTGCTTAGTCCTGAGCAAAAAGAGTCTACTAGATATCCTCGGACATCTAGTAGTACTATCATCGAACCTAAAATCTACAGTTACTACTACTTTGACGCTGAAACAGGTGCTGCTGTAACCAATCAATTCGTTAATTGGAAAGGCAACTGGTACTACTTCGGTAACGATGGTAAGGCTCTTCTCTTTGATCAAGTTATCAATGGTCAACACCTCTACTTTGATTATGAAGGTAAACAAGTGAAGGGCGATTTCGTTACAGACTACAAGGGAACTCGTTACTACGATGAAAACTCTGGTGAGCTCGTCACCAACCAAACACGTACCATCAATGGTGTGACTTATCATTTTGATGAAAATGGACGTGCAAAGCAATTGTAGAGAATGTAGGAAAGTAGCCTAAATTTTTCTCAAAATATATCTATACTAAAGGAAGTTGATTAATTTCAACTTCCTTTTTAAGCATTTTCTTTAATCACATATCAAGAATAAAAGTACAAAATCAAGACTCCAATTTTGTACTTAGGTTAAAAAATAGATCAAAAAAGGTCCTCCCCCAACCTATAGGGAAGAACCTCTTTTTTTGAAGACTAATTTTTTATTTTAACTAACTATTTAGAAGAAGGGAAGGATTCTCTTTGTTATTAGTCTTCTTTCTTACGACGACGGCCCAAAAGACCTAGTCCAAGACCTGTAATCAAGGCTGACAAACCTGTCACTTCTGCAATATGTCCACTTTCTGTTCCTGTCTCTGGTAGAACTGCTTGTTCTTGAGGTTGAGCAACTTGTGGAGTTACTTCTTCAATAACAGTTGGACTTACTGGTTGTTCTGGTTTAACTGGTTGTTCTGGCTCCTCTGGTTTCTTAGGTGTTGGTACCTTAGGTTGTTCTGGAGGAGTTACAGGTTTATCAGGAGTAACCGGAACATAAATGATTGGTGTATCTTTACCTGGATCCTCTGGTGTTACAGGTGTTCCTGGTTGGATTGGTTGACCTGGTTTCGTTGGATCCTTTGGATCTGGCAAGTATGGCTTGTAACCTGGAATATCTGGCACAACCGGTTGACCTGGTTTCGTTGGATCTGTTGGATCGTTCGGATATTTAACACCTGGTGTTGATGGGAAGTTTGGATCATTTGGTGTTTCTGGTTTTGGAACCAAGTTTCCAAGTGGTTTGTAAGTAACAGTTTCTTCAAGGTTTTCTTGAGTAACTGTCTTAGAAGCAACACTTGCTTTATCAGCGTAGTAGCCTGTCAAACCTGGTGTTGGAACTGCAGCGTAGGCTGTCTTATCTGATGCCCATGGTGTCGCTGAAAGTTCTTTACCTGTAACTTTATCCAAGGTAAGGGTACGTGTCCATGTCGCGTTTTCTACGTGATCTGCTGGTGCAGCTACCTTACCATCTGATACCGCATACTTAACAGTTGATGTCACATCTTTCTTCCATTGATCTGTCGCTGGGTACTTAGGACTGTTTGGATCATTTGGATTGATTGGATCTGTTGGGTTATGTGGATCATTTGGTCCTACTGGTGTTTCACCATGTTTCAAGGTTACTGTCCATGTTTGATCGACTGACGCATCGTTATCGAAGTGGGCACCTGTTGGGAACTCATCGCTAACGAGAACATAACCACGATCTTCATAGTACTTGATCTTGTCCGCAGTTGAGTAGTTGATGGCCTCACCTGATTTACCACCGACTTGATCATTGGCAAGAGTTTGACCTGTTGTTTGATCAACGTACGTGATGACAGCTTTTTGATCGGCTTTAACATAAACAATCTTCGTATCTTGTGAAATTCGATCTGGATCACTTTCATCATTTGGTTCAATAGTTTTATCAACAATATTGTAACCCCATGCTTGTGGTTGTTCCTCCTTAATCACATATCCTGTTGGTGCATCTGGAATTTTAGTTTCTGCTGCTTCTTTAGGATTTGATGGATTATTGTTGTATGTTACAGATGTTGAATTAGGAATAACATTTCCATCTTCATCTACCTGAATAATCTTACCAAGTGGTTTATAGGTTACAACATCTTCAGCATTAGGATTGCCAGGAGTGACTGTTTTTCTACCTGCTTCAGACTTGTCAGCGTAATAACCAGAAACTACTGGAACACTTTCCCTACCGTAAGTATGACTGTTTTCAGTCCATGTTGTTGTACCATCTGCTTGATTCTTCTTACCTGTGAAAGTATAGTCATTTTGAATCTTATCTGAAGGTACCTGAGCTTTACCATCTGTACTTGTGTATTTAACAGTTTGTTTTGTTGGTTGCGTTACATCATTTGTTTTTGGCACATAGATGATTGGCGTATCTTCCCCTGGTTTATCAGGTGTTACAGGTGTTCCTGGTTGGATTGGTTGACCTGGTTTCGTTGGATCTTTTGGATCTGGAAGGTGTGGGTCATAGCCTGGAACATCTGGGACGACCGGTTGACCTGGTTTCGTTGGATCTGTTGGATCATTTGGATACTTCACACCTGGTGTTGATGGGAAGTTTGGATCGTTTGGTGTTTCTGGTTTTGGAACCAAGCTTCCAAGTGGTTTGTAAGTTACTGTCTCTTCAAGATTATCTTGAGTAACTTTCTTAGTTGGAACGCTTGCTTTATCCGCATAGTAGCCAGTGACATTTGGTGTTGGCACTGACGCATAATCCGTCTTATTAGCTACCCATGGTTCATTTGGATTAAGAATTTTACCTGTAACTTTATCAAGTTCCAAGGTACGTGTCCATTGTGCGTTTTGTACATTGTCATTTGGAGTCTGACTTCCTGCACCTACATAATGAACAGTTGATGTCACATCTTTCTTCCATTGATCCGTCGCTGGGTATTTAGGACTGTCTGGATCATTTGGATTGATTGGATCTGTTGGGTTATGTGGATCATTTGGTCCTACTGGAACTTTATCATGTTCCAACTTAACAGTGAATTCTTGATTTACAGAAGTATCATTATCATATTTCTTCTCATCTGCTGTTGAATTGGTGAAACCATCTTCCACTAGTTTGTAGCCTTTATTAACAAACTCTTGAATCTTATTAGCAGTTGAATAATCAATATTAGCTCCTGAATCACCTTCAACAGAATCACTAGCTAATTCTTTATTATTAGCAGACACATCAACATAGTGAATTGTAGCTTTCTGTTTTTCTTTCTTATAAACAACTACAGTTTCATAGCTTCCTAAATCAGATTTAGCTACAATATTACGCCAATAAGTGTCAGAAATTGTTCTACGACCTGCGCTAGTTTCAATGATAGTATCAGCTGGCGCAGTAGAAGGATTATAAGTATAAGAAGCAGCTACACTATCTGCATTGTCTCCTGCTTTTAGACCAGGAACATTGGTTGATAAAATTTCAGCCTTATAGCCACTTAACTTAGGAGATGTTACAGCAGTATAGTTGACAGTTTCGTCGTTTGTAGTTCCTGCTACTCTCCAACCTGTATCAGCTTTACCATCACCATCGATATCACCAACATTGTATTTTGCTTTACTGTAAGCAGTTAAGAATTCGTCACCATTACTTACAGTTGAATTCTTCAGAACATCTTTAAATTGGTTCTGATCAATAGCAACTTCAAGCGTACGATTCCAATCAGATGATTGAATGACGTCATCTTTAACTGGTGTACCATCTTCATAAACGTATTTAATAACGTTTTTATGGATAGCTGTAGGATTAATTGTGGAACCGTTGGAAATCCAAATGTTTTGACGGTTATCACCAACAGGGTCGATACCATATGTTTTGTCAGTTGCTGAGATACCACCTGTAGATGAACCTGTTGGAACTGATTGTGCATTTGCAGGATTAATATCAGCATGGTTACTTTGGAAACCGGCAATACTCAATGCTCCACCTTGGATATTAGTCCAAACAGAACTTTGCTTGTTACGGCTTTGTGCATCTCTACCATCTTTATTCAATGAATAAACAGTATAAGTTCCAAGACCTGGATTAACGAGTGTTCCTGTTGGACCGTTAAATTCTACTCGGTTACCTGAACTAGCTGATTTATCTGAGATATAAAGAATATTACCGTGACCAATATCTTCAGGATTGTTACCTTGAGGAGTAGATGCAGGCAATTTACCTGTTACCTCTCCAGCAGAAAGACCATCTGATTTAGTATAACGTAGTAATGAAACATAAAGTGGGTTGTTAAATTGGAAGAAGGTATTAGAACTATTTCCCAAAGGTACCGAAATCAACTCCGCATAATAGTTAGTATTATCATCTCGGATATCTACGATAGAACCCTTATTAGCTTGGAATAGTGGTTGATTCTTTCGACCACTAGTAGAGTCAAGTGAAATAACATCATCCCAGGCATTATCACCACGATCATCCATTTGGACACGGAATGTTGCATAGTCATCTACGACAATGCGACCATTTTCATTTAGACCAATGTAGTTATAACCGTCATAGCTTCCTGAAGGGCCTCCACCACTCTTTGGACCTTTACCTACTGAGTGGAATGTATTGGTTGAATTTTTACCAAAATTAACTTTCGAATCATTACCTAAGTCAATCGCAACACCACGGCCTTTATTTTCAAATCGAACTTTAGAAGTTGCACCCGTTGTAAACTCAGCATTATTACCAGCCATCACACCATCACGACCATTTAATTCAAAGGTCGCACCGTCACCGATAATAACTTTACTTGGACCATTCTTACGATTGCTATTTTTAGTGCCATAACCACCAAAACGATCTTTATCTGTTACACCATCTCCAGGTCGATTGATACCAAGTGAAATACCTTGTCCGATACTAGTGTTAAGTACAAGTTTAGACTCTTTACCAGTTTCCACTGTACCGCCATCTGCCATAAAGATACCAGCATTATGATATCGAGCAGTATCTGTAGCATTGTCAGTATTCATGTTAATGGTTAGGTTAGCTCTATCTTGAACACTAACTTTAGCGCCACTTTCAAGAGTGATTGCATCCCCTTGAGAAGAACGGTTAAGTGTTAGACTAGCCCCCTCAGAAACAATGACAGCTTTAGCATCATGAATGTTTGATTCACGACGTTTATCTGATCTTCCAGCTTGTCCCACGTTACGTTGAACAAACTGAGTTTGTCCATTTCCAGATTGATAGCTATCACTAACAGTTGATGTTGTATTTCCTTTAATAACAACATTGGTGTTTCCACCACCACCATAAAGTGAAGAACCAACACTGGTTACATTGTCAAAAGTAACAGTATTTGGACCACTTGTCTTAGATAAATCAACAGGTCCCTTTGAGTTAGCTGATGCCAATTTAAGGCTTTTGAAGTTAAGTTCCCAAGCTGCACCAGTTAATTCTAAGGTATTTGACAAAAGGTCTAGACTAGCATTTTGATTTTCACCTTTGATTGTAAGTGGACGTGCTTGAGTGTTAATAGTGATTTTACGGTCAACAGATCCTGAACGTCCATTATCTGTATTACCATTATCACCTGCTGCTACGATATTACCTTTAACGGTAATTTCTTTAATACTACTGTCTTGAAGTGCTGCAACAAATTCACTCCAACTAGATACTTCTTTCTGAGCATCTACTGCTACTGTTGATGAAGCTGATGCTGCTGCACTCGTATCACGACGCGTACGACTAGCACGATTAGAATCATCTGAATTAGATGACTTTTGAGTTTTATCAGATGAATTTTCGTGATTATCAGTTTGACTCACTTTATCTGAATGATTCTCAACAGATGATTCTGAAACAGACTCATCAGATTCCTTTGCTGTCTCAGCCTGTGTTTTTGCTGTTTCTCCTGTTGATGCATCCGCAGAAGTTGTTACACTTGGAGTTAAATCAAGTGTTGCAGATGCAGACGTTTCAGCAGACGCTGAAACAACAGACGTAGGATCTGTCTGTTGTGTCGCAGTTGTTGAAGTAGTTACTAAACTACTCGAATCATCGCCGGTAACAGATGCCTCTGGTGTTACCGGTGTGTCGGTACTGGCAAGCTCATCAGCTTGTGCACCATGTGCTGCAAACAGTGCCGTTCCCAAAAGCACTGAGCAAACGCCGATTGAATATTTTCTCAAAGAAAAACGTTGGCGTCGATTAAAAAAATCTTTCATTTCATAAATTCCTCCCAATTGAATTATGATTCAATTGCCGTTGCTTAACTTTTATGCTGCAACCGTATTCTACTCCTTTATAATTTAACTGTCAATAAAATTTTCTGTTTTTTTTACACTAGTTCGATTTTTATAAAAATACAAAATACATGTTACTTAAGTTAATGAAACAAAGATTACAATTACAAATCATCTTATTTTCATAATTTAATACCATATATTCGACATGTACATTAAGATTAAAAATTAACGATATATTATAACTTATAATGTTTTTATGTTATTTACAGTAAATTAGATTTTATCTAATTTATATAACTATTGATTAAAAACACGTGTTGTTTCTTAATGATGTTTCATTTTTTATATGTCTACCTAACTATGAAAAGAATACTAAGAGTAGACAAGATATTTCTCCTCCCAACCAAACACGTACCATCAATGGTGTGACTTATCACTTTGATGAAAATGGACGTGCGAAGCAATTGTAAAATAAGTCCGAAAATTGACTAAAATTATTCTTACTAGTCATACAGATAAAATCATAACCACCCGTCTAACGGGTGGTTTGATCAAGGGCTATAAGCCCATATTACCAGCCAGCGCCTAAAGACGCTGGCTTTCACTTTGTTCAAGCCTTATTGCTTTTGACTCGTCACAAGCCTCTCAAAGAGGCATTCGCATTACTTACCATTATCCCTAAAGGGATTTTCATATTCTTTAACGCTTAATTTGTCCAAAGCGATATCATGCTTCTCTTGTTCCTGGATATATTTCTTAATTGTGGCTTCATTTAGTCCTACCGTACTTACATAATATCCTTCTGCCCAAAAATGTCTGTTCCCAAATTTATATTTTAAATTGGCGTGTTTATCAAACATCATTAAGGCACTTTTACCTTTTAAATATCCCATAAAACTAGCTACACTCATTCGTGGTGGTATACTTACTAGCATGTGAACATGATCTGGCATTAAGTGGCCTTCTATTATTTCAACGCCTTTATATTGGCATAGTCTATGAAAAATCTCTCCCAGACTACTCCTATATTGATTATAGATTATTTTTCGTCTATACTTAGGTGTAAATACAATGTGGTACTTACACATCCATTTTGTATGTGATAAACTGTGAGCTTTTTGCGCCATAGTCTTAACTCCTTTCGTTTTACAATTGGCTTGAACACCTATATTGTAACTCGTTTGGAGTGTTTTTGTTATGACGGTATAACCTTCGATGCGCACCCGCATAGCGGGTGGTTTATTTGTTTCGCACCTTCGGAGCGAAACGGACTTAAAGTCACAATAAAAACGATTCGAGAAAATTCGAATCGCCTTCTTGTAGTCATTATGGGTAAATATAGTATACAGAACCACCATGAGCTGAAGATGTTGGATCAAATGTACCACGGTAGTTACCGATTGACATGT
>CAJPKC010000005.1 GCA_905370255.1 Streptococcus oralis | reverse complement strand
CTCAATTAGGTGGTAAGGTTGCTCTTGTTGAGAAATCTGAACTTGGTGGAACTTGTTTGAACCGCGGATGTATCCCAACTAAGACTTACCTTCACAACGCTGAAATTATCGAGAATATCGGTCATGCAGCAAATCGTGGTATCGTAATTGAAAATCCTAATTTCACAGTTGATATGGACAAACTTTTAGAAACTAAATCTAAAGTTGTTAATACACTTGTTGGTGGTGTTGCAGGACTTCTTCGTAGCTACGGAGTGGATGTTCATAAGGGTATCGGTACCATTACGAAAGATAAGAATGTCTTGGTAAATGGTTCTGAATTGCTTGAAACGAAGAAAATTATCCTTGCTGGTGGTTCAAAAGTCAGCAAGATTAACGTTCCAGGTATGGAATCATCCCTTGTCATGACGAGTGATGACATCTTGGATATGAACGAAGTTCCAGAAAGTCTCGTGATCATCGGTGGCGGGGTTGTCGGTATCGAACTTGGTCAAGCCTTTATGACCTTTGGTTCAAAAGTAACGGTCATCGAAATGATGGACCGCATTGTTCCAGCTATGGATGCGGAAGTATCTAAGAACCTTCGCTTGATCCTTGAACGCAAGGGTATGACCATCTTGACGGATACGAAATTGCAAGAAATCATTGAAGAAGATGGCAAACTCCGTATCAAGGTTGAAGGAAAAGATGATATCATCGCAAACAAAGCTCTTCTTTCAATCGGTCGTGTTCCAGATCTTGAAGGAATCGGTGAAGTCGAGTTTGAATTAGACCGTGGTCGTATCAAGGTTAACGAATACATGGAAACTTCTGTTCCAGGTATCTATGCACCAGGTGATATCAACGGTACTAAGATGTTGGCTCACGCTGCCTTCCGTATGGGTGAAGTAGCCGCTGAAAATGCCCTTAAAGGAAATCATGCTGTTGCAAAATTGAACTTGACTCCTGCAGCCATCTACACACTTCCAGAAGTGGCGGCTGTTGGTTTGACAGAAGAACAAGCTCGTGAGAAATACGACGTTCAAATTGGTAAGTTTAACTTTGCGGCGAACGGTCGTGCTATTGCATCAGATGCGGCTCAAGGCTTTGTTAAAGTCATTGCAGACAAGAAATACGGTGAAGTTCTTGGGGTTCATATCATTGGTCCAGCAGCAGCTGAATTGATCAACGAAGCTTCAACCATCATTGAGATGGAAATCACTGTGGAAGAAATGCTCAAGACCATTCATGGTCACCCAACTTTCTCAGAAGTGATGTACGAAGCCTTTGCGGATGTACTTGGCTTGGCAGTTCACTCACCTAAGAAGAAATAATACTATTCTTTCAACTAAATTTTCTTAAAGTAGTACGGACGGCAGCGACCTCTCTTAGAGTTCCATGCCTAAAAATTGAGCCACTTGTCTCAATTTTTCCGAGAAATGTAACGAGTTATCGTTACATTTCTTTTTACTACTTCAGAAAATTCAAGTGAAATTTAACTATTTCTTAATAGCTCTCATCCTACTTTGAGTAGGATTTATAAAACGAATTTTTGGAATTACTATGAAATACATTATTAATTATTCAAATGATACTGCTTTTAATATTGCTTTAGAAGAGTATGCTTTTAAGCACCTCTTGGATGAGGATCAAATCTTCCTTCTTTGGATTAACAAACCTTCGATTATCGTTGGTCGTCACCAAAATACCATCGAAGAAATCAACCGTGACTATGTTCGGGAGCATGGGATTGAAGTGGTTCGCCGGATCAGTGGTGGTGGAGCTGTTTATCACGATTTGAACAACCTCAACTACACCATCATTTCAAAAGAAGATGAAAACAAGGCCTTTGACTTCAAGAGCTTCTCAACTCCTGTGATCAACACCTTGGCTCAACTTGGGGTTAAGGCTGAATTCACGGGTCGTAACGACTTAGAGATTGATGGCAAGAAATTCTGTGGGAATGCACAAGCCTATATCAACGGACGTATCATGCACCATGGTTGCCTTCTCTTTGACGTGGATTTGTCTGTCCTTGCTAATGCTCTCAAGGTATCTAAAGACAAGTTTGAGTCTAAAGGGGTTAAATCCGTTCGCGCTCGTGTGACCAATATCATCGATGAGTTGCCAGAAAAAATCACGGTTGAAGAGTTCCGTGACCTACTTTTGGACTACATGAAGAAAGAATACCCTGAGATGACAGAATATGTCTTCTCGGATGAAGAATTGGCTGAAATCAACCGGATCAAGGAAACCAAGTTCGGTACCTGGGATTGGAACTATGGGAAGTCTCCTGAATTCAATGTCCGTCGTGGCACAAAATTCACAAGCGGTAAGGTGGAAATCTTCGCTAATGTCATTGAATCAAAAATTCAAGATATCAAGATTTACGGTGACTTCTTTGGTATCGAAGATGTTGCAGCAGTAGAAGATGTTCTTCGTGGCGTTAAATACGAACGTGAAGACGTCCTCAAAGCCCTTCAAACCATTAATCTAGGTCGTTACTTTGCAGGTATCACTGCAGAAGAAATTGCTGAGGCAGTGGTGGAATAAAGTCAAAAGAGATTCGCAGTAGCGAATCTCTTTTTTGAAACTAGTTTCACATAGAAATTATTGTTTTACGAAGGATTTTGTAGTATAGTAAAGGTGGAAAAGTGTATTTGCTAATCCCTGTATCCTAATTTTATTTAGTCTCGTGATCGTTTTCTTAAAGGAGAAAAATCATGAAAAAAGTTCATTTATTCCTTGTACTTCTGACTTTGCTTGGTTTATCTGGCTGCACAGAGACACCAAAAGAAAGTAAAACAAGTCCTTCCAGCTCTCGTAAGGTCACATCCTCTTCATCAACAACAGTTAGTGTAAAAACAAAGGAGCGTACAGAACCTAATCCTCCAATGTCAGCAGAGGTAGCAGAACGATTAAAAATTAAGGAAGGCAGTACGGAAGCCGGAACTCAGCAAACTTTGCCATCTTCAACCCAGGAACAAGCTTCATTGAAAGAGAATACGCAACCTTCTCAATCGGTCAAACAAGAAACATCGTCCAAAGAGAATCAAGGAATCCGAAAACTATTGCCTATTTCTTTAAAACTTCAAGAAGAATGGTATTTCTGTGCTCCTGCGACAGTCCATATGATGCTGGCTAGTCGAGGGGTTAGCGTCTCTCAACATCAATTGGCTAAGGAAATGGGGACTTATAATCCCTATGGGACGCATAATCGAGATGCCATTCGCGTCTTGAATCAGAATCTATTTGGCTATCCGGAACCAAGTGGAAATCAGGCAGGCTATCGACTGGTTACTGTAACAGATGCTCGTCCAGATTCGGAAGATATCCGTCTCTTTAAAGAACGCGTACGCAAAGATATTGATGATGGGTATCCTCTCTATTACACCTTTAATGTAGCTCAAATCTATCCTGGAAAAAGTGGGGAACATAATGTGATTGGAGTTGGCTATGAATTGACAGTAGATGGCAAGGACATCGCAGCAATCTATTATTTAGACCCCGATACACATGTACAGGATCCTAGCTATGGAGGTTTGAAGAAGCTGACACCAGAGGAGTTGTTAGCAGCAATGGCTACGTGTGGTGAGAAAAATTATGCCTGGTGAGAAAATATAGTCGTAAAACGTAAGTTAGTTCATGACACGGTCTCTTTTCTTGATATTCGAAAACTATGAGTGTACAATATAGAGGAAATCTGAACACAAAAGGGGATTATATTCGATGATGAGAGTTCCAGTGGAAAATCTTGGTCTATTTGAACAGTTAGATCGTATAGTCGTGGCTTTTTTTAGAAAGCAACAATCTTCAAGTCCTTATGATTTGAATGTCAGTATTACACAAGAACACCTTGACCAGAAAAAGCAAGAGCTCGAACCATTAGGCTATCAAGCTGTCAAACTACCATTAGGAATGGCTTTAGATAATATCATCCAGCAACCTCATTATGAAAACTTAATCATTGGTGGACTTGCTCCCGACGAAATTATAGTCAGCAAAGAAGAATTAATGCCTTTGAAAGATATTGTGGATAGTTTTTGTATTATGTACGCTGCAGCGAATAACAGACTGGAAAATAGTAAGGCTTATGAATTAATGAAAGATAAGACGGTTTATTTTATTGGTAAACTATTTACAGATTTTCCAAAAGCCGGTGATGAAATTGCTTATTTAGGAATTGATCGAATAGCGAGCGATGGTACACCATATGAAGCAGTTAAATGCTTTCTAACGGAAGAGAGTGCAGAGAAGTTCAATGGTGAAAAAAGACCTGTCACCCCTGCAAACTTGGCCTATCTAAAATCATTCTGGGGAAAACCAGTCATTATTGAGCCACACCGTAATTATTGGATCGAATTTTTATAGAAAGTATAAAAGAGCGGTAGACATTCAAAAAATCTATCGCTCTTTTTAAAACTAATATATTACATAATTTACGTTATGTAATTTTATAAACTATCCAAGGCATTTTTCTGCTCATCATTAACGATATGCGTATATAAGTCTGTAACTTGGGTGCTAGCATGTCCTAGCTGGTGGCTGACCAAAACCTGTGATTTGGTTGCATCATAGAGACGAGTTGCTAATGTATGGCGAAGCTTGTGGGGTGTCACGCGGACTTTGAAGTCTTCTGAATACTTGGCCACCATCTTTTCAACACTAGAAGCATCAATCCGGTTTGGAACACCTCGATACAAGGTCAGAAAGAGAGCTGTATCAGTCTTTTCTGTCTTGTAACGTTTGTCTCGAATAGCGAGATATTGTTCTAGATAAGGCTTAGCAAAGGCAGCAACATTGACTGAGTCTCGTTTTCCACCTTTTCGAGTGACGTCAATCACCATCATCTTAAGATTGAGGTCACGAAGGTCTAGGTTAACGGCTTCAGAGAGACGGACACCAGAGGCAAGAAGGAGTGCGATAATGGCTAAATCTCGCTCTTTATTCTTATTAAAAGAGGATAAGGCGCGATTTGAGAGTGTTTGAGGGTACTCCTGGTCGATATAGTTAAGGAAACCTTCTGTTTCATCCCCTAAAAAGAGTTTTTGCTTGATATTTTCAGCTCGAGCCGCCAAGGTTTCTTTCTTTTTCTTGGTAGCAACCTTCTTCATGACATTACGGTAGAAATAAGGTTCACCTTGTTCATTTTCAACCTCCTCAGTCAAGTACTTATAAAGACTAGAAAGTGCCGAAAGGGTACGGTTAATGGTTGTTTGGGAAACCCCGTTTTTTGTCGTATTGGCATTGAGCAGAGGACGTTCACGTAGGTAAAGAATAAAGGATTCCATGTCTTTCTTGGTCATGTGCTCCAGAACGTCTAAAGGGATCTCGGCCATGGTGTCAGCATCCGATATACCAGATTCCAAAACCCAGGTGAAAAATCGATCGTATTCCTTTAAGTATTCGTACAAGGTCGTAAAACTGTATGGAACGGCCAGTTTCGATTGATAATATTCTAATACATACCAGGGCATGACTTGTTTGAGTTTATCAATCCGTTCTAATAAGATCTCGCGTTTCATGTTTTTCTCCAAATCTTTCTATACTAGTAGTATAGCATAGCCAGATATATTTTTCAAGAAAATTATAGTTTTTCGGAAAGATGTTATAGGGTTTATTCAGGTTAACTGGAAAAAATTTTTCTCGAAATAATGTACTTTATTCCCGTGAAAACTAAATCTTTCGCATACTAAAATTCTGTACACTATCTACTTGAAAACTAAAAATACAATCTTTTAAAATAATGTACTTTATAAAAATCTATGATAAAAAACAAGTTCAAATTTGAACCTGTTTTTTAAATTTTCCTATAAGGAACAAAATGTTCTCTTTTTCGTCTACGCCCTTTACAAAATATGCATGGCTCGATAGATCGTTTTACATTTGCAATCTTATCTACAATAGCCATTCTATAACGATGCTCTGGATTATTCTTACAAATCCACCAAAATCTTAATTGCGTATTATTTGGGATTCTTTCTGGATCCCCTAGAATAAGATTGTTAAGATAGTCCCACTCGTTCATCAAATCTTCAAATGAGATATTATCTTGTCTTTCTTTTAATTCTGCACAAAATGGACACATTTCTTTAAGATCTTTTGTCTCGGAATTTAAATACTTATTTAATATAATGCTGAAGCGCTCATGAAATTCGAAGTTACATTCTTTGCAGCGCCATAAATAAAACCTTTTTTCAGTTAATAATGGAACAAAACTATCTATTGAGACTTTATTATTTGGTGCCCACAATTTTGCTAGTTCAGGGTACAAATAATCAAATGTATTATACCCATTCAGAGGCTTATCGTTGTTACAGAAAGGACAACACTGAGAAACTTCTCTTCGAATTGGGATAGAACATAAATATGTCCCATGACACTTTGAACAATCCCACCAATATTTTTTCGTTTCTATTGTTGTCTGAGATAAATGAATAGGAATTTTATTTTTATCGCTCCATTCTTTGATGAGTTTTGGTTCTTTAAGGAAAATATTATTTTTAAATACCTCAGTCCTCCAGTCACATTGATTGGGACATGTTTGAAAGTTTTGATTTTCTAAATCGGTTCGACTGATCATTTCGGCTGGGCTACATTGAAAGTTGATTTTACAACAAGGACAAACCCAACTAACTACATTATTTGACTTAAACCAATATTCGGAAAAATCCCTTTCATTACTGAGGTCCCAAAATTCCCTCAAATAGGGATGTGTTTCATTTAGTGTATTAAAATCCTGAAGTTTTTCTCTATTTGAACAAAATGGACAAGACCTATCTGTTTTTTCAAATAGTGAGCATGAATACTCTCCGTGACAATTCGTACATTCCCATAACACATGAACATTAGATAATACATCAACTTGATTAGGTGTATTATTGTTCCTTTTAGACCACTCCTTGAGCATGGAAGAATTTAAAAAAGATAGAGGAGAAACATCAAAATCTTTATCCAATAACTCTTCAAATGAAGAATGACACTCCAAACAGTAATGACCACTTCTTTTAATTCGGTTCAATAATCTATCAATAGATAATTCAAATTTGCAATGACACTTATCACATTCCCAATGGATAGGTACTGTTATATTGTAACTCAGCTTCAGTTCGTTAAATTTAAATTTGTTTAAATGTTCGCTATAGATTTTAGCTAAATTTGGATAAATTGATTTGTAATCGCAATGATAGGAAGTTTCATTGCAGCCAAAATGAAATAAATCCCCACTTGTTAGTTGAAATAACCTCTTATTTGTCGCAGAATCTTTCCAACTTAATTGACACGTCGGACATTTAAAATTGAATTTTCTTTTACTATTGAACGGCAAGGTAAGAAGTTTCTCATCTAATTCTTCATCTCGCTCAATGCTGTAGTTTATATAATTTCTGAAATCGGGATAAACCTGAAGGACGCTCTCATTTTCATCAATGGAACGTTCACCTAATCCACAATGGGGGCAACACCTAAGATATTCATAACTGTCAAGCTGCACATCAATGATTTTCGCTTCCCAATGGTGTTGACAATAAGGGCAAGACCAATAGGCATATTTTAAACTATTTGACGATAATTTTTTGGGGTCAAGAACATTTCGTTTTTGATCCCAGTACATGTAAATAGCTGGATTATCTTTAACTTTCTTGTTCATTTCTTTCCTCATTTATAATTAGTTTTGCTGTCTAGTAAGTTTTTAATAGAAACCACTTTAGTTGATTTTTGAGGATTTTCTTGTTCAATAAGACCACCAGAATGAAAATCTATTTCTGAATCAGCGGTGATGATATTGTCTGCTAGGAAATCCTCACTGATAACCTTTTGAGAATATTTTAACAATCCTTCTTCTTTTAAAAGCTCATTCGCAATTTCTGGATAGACACTTGTTTTGATTATTTGTAATAGTTTTTGATTCTCATCACTTAACTCATTTTCTCTTTGTAGCTTCTGTTTTAAATCTTCATTAGTTGACTGTAGTTCAGAATTTAAACTACGTAACTTATCTGCTTCTTGTTTATAGCTGGCCGCAATGTTTGCTATTTTCTTGTAGTATTGGCTAATTTCCACCAATGCTCTTTTCATAGCACCTGGAGCACGATTTTTTGCCATAAAATTGTCAGGATCTATGGTCTTATAAGTAATTACAGCTTCATAATTTTCATCTTGGTATTTAATTTCACTTTCTTTTAAAAAATCCCTGAATCTTTTATTACGTCTAATGGTTGTATCCGCAACATTTTGATAGCCATTATTCCTAACATAGTCACCAAACCGAGGGATTTTTACCAAGCTTAAATCACAGGAACACTGGGAAATTAAATACTGTTCAAACAAATGAATCAATTCATCATCAGAAATTGATTTCTTTCTAGCCATTAGACTTATTCTCCTCTAAAGATAGTTGTTTAGCATTTAAGTAATCTTGATAGGTATTGCTAACTGTTTTTAATTTCAACAAAGCTTCTCCAATATCTTCAATATGACCTTTCCCTTGCCTAACTTTTCTAATCGCTTCATCTACAACCATAGCTTTTTCATCAACTGACTTTTTAAATGTTTTATCCATTGAAAAATAATCTTTACCTGCTTTACGGTAAAAAGGGCAGCTCGTACAAGCACCTAGTTCTGCATGCTCACTAATAACTTTCAGACAATCTGAATAATCACCTTTCGCAAAGCGGGGTGAGTAACACCGTCCTTTATTTTCTAAAGTGATGTATTGTCCTTGTGCTGTATAAAATGGCTGTCTCTTACTTATGGTGTAATTCGTATTCTTACTCGTTAGTTTACGATACATTTGATAACTACGACATTCAATAAATTGGCTTAAATTTGAAAAATAGTGAGATGAAGTTGTCACATCTTCATGACCAGCTAAAAGCATAGCTGTAACAGGACTAGCCCCTTCTGCAATTAAATTGATCATTGCAATGTGTCTCGTATCCCCAATATGAATCAAATTAATCTCGTTTTCATCTAATCTAGCTGGAAAACTAAAATAATTAACTTGATAACCGTATTTTTGAGAAATAATCTCATTAAAAAAATACCTCAAAATAGTATTGAGATTAGTGTAAGTTAAAAATCGGTTATTAACACCTGTTCGACGACCCCAACGGTTATAATGAGGATCAGTCACAAATAATGTATCTAATTTAGTAGAATTATTATTTTCCGTAAGTTTGAGGTAAGTCTTTATTTCAGAAGCTAATGAATTAGTAATTTCATAAGTATTCAAAGTATAATCTTCAGAAATTTTATGTGCAACAAGTCGATCCCTTCCTTTGATTATATTTCTCCTTAATGTAAGAAAATATTTTCCATCTTTCTCGGTCAAACAGTTTCTTTGTATTAAAAGAAATTCTCTTGGCCTTAAAGGTAAAATCGCTGTAATCTGCCACCAGAGATACAATGGATAATAAAATAGACGCTCTTTTTTAGATAATGTTTGAGACCAATAATCATTTAAAATGTCATTAAAAGTAAAATAGGATTGAAATTGCGCTAATTGTCTTTGCTGTTTTGACCTCTGCTTTTTTTGAAGGTTGATAGTTAATTTATTATCTAATTGCTCCAATAGTTGATTTAGTTGACTATCATCTGAACAGGGAAGATTTGAGAAAAAGTCAATACATAAACCAGGAAATTTTACAGAAATATTTTCTAAATCTAAAAACGTATCTTTGGTTGTATTTTTAATAATTTGTTTAATATCCATTAGAAATAGCTGTAAAGTTTTTAAAACATGTTGTTTCATTGAGAAAACAATAAAACTTTTTAAGTAATTGATAAATTCCTTATAAGACAACTGAAAAAATGATTGATAAAATCTCCTATATTGAAATTCATAAATGTTAAAAAACAGGCTAATATTGGCATATTCATTTGTAGTTTCCCATTTCTTATGATCAAAATCGTAACTTAGAATAATTCCTTTATCAAAATAGTCATCGAAAACTTCTTTTGCTCGCAGAACACAATCACGGTCAAAAGTTTCAAAATAATTTTCAATTTTAAAAAGTTTAGCTTGATTGTTCAATTTATTAACTCCTTTATTATTTCTTCGTAATCATGTAACACGTCATCTCCATATTGCTCGCATAAAGCTTGCAACATTTCAGTTAAACAAGGTTTTATTTGTTCTTCTAAAATACTCCGAATTTTACCTTTTTCTAAATCAGTTCGAACTCTAGAGTATTGTTTGTTCAAACGATTGAATTCTCCTACTAATAACAATAAAGTAGATTTCGTTTGTAATTCATAATGACAACCGATGCAATGTTGCCTATCGTCATATGGACAAATCTTTCCAAGCGCAGATAAAAGACACATGCTTTCACCTTGTTTTGAGAAGGCTTCACCGTTTCCTATACGATGACAAATAGTAAGAAGTTGATTAGGCTCTGCTTCTTCTTCTACCAAAATCTTTAATGCCTTTTGCGATTTCACTTCTGCCTGAATGCTTAAAGCCAATGTTTTTTCAATCTCATTTGGTGTCAAATCTAACTGTTTAATCATCTGAGTCTGTTGACTAGGACTTAATTCTTTATACTTTCCTCTAGTTACAATCGTCAGGATCATTGATGGAATCATAGATAAAACACCTCGTTCAAATAGTTCTCTCGCAACCATTTCTGGTTTAAGCTGGCTTAGTTGGGCATCTTTTAGGTACGTTGTTGTAGTTTGTGCAAATTCATCGAATGAACCTTTATGGCTACGGGCTAATGCGGCTAAAAAATAGCCTTTAATATTTAACTCAGATTTTTCTTGCAAAACATCATCTGCTAACATGGCAACAGTTTGAAGATAGGATTTATTTGCAGATCTAGAACTAAAATTCCTTTCAAGAAATAAGTCTCCAATTTCTTTCCCCATATATCGATTAATTCGTTTATATTCTTTTATTTGTCGAATTAAAGGTTCATCATTATTATCTTTATTCAACTGATAATGAGCTTCACAGATAGCCAACAACGTTCCAATCAATACCTGACAACTCTCAGGGACCTGAAATTTAATCTGACTAATATTTTTAGTTCGCTTTGTTTTGTTTGGAGTAATATTTAAATAAGTTAAACGAGTTGTAATACTTAAAAGAGTTCTTCTTGCCTCACTGCTACTCCAATTACCACTTCTAACTGATTTTAGAACTTCTTTCGGTGTTCTAGGAAGTTGTGGATGTCCAAGTTGTTCTAAATCTGTTCCACGTAGCGCACATATAAAATGAAGTGCTAGAAATAGCCAGGTATCTGCGTAGTCTTTTGAGATTGCTGCTTTATAAAGCATATCTTCTTTTCTAATGTAATTGTCATTAAAAAGAAAATACAGTAATTCTAAATATTCGTCTAACTCATAAGCGTTAGTCTCCTGTTCTAATGTGTATCGAGGTGTAAATTCATATCTTTTGTGATAGTTACATCTCATTTTATTCATTAACCACTTTAAAAAATCAATAAAAACTTCGCCTTTTTGCTTTTCAAGTGCATATACTGCTTCTTCAACCAACAATTCAATCTCATTATCATTACAGAGAAATAAATCTCTTTTAAGATAAAAAGCAAGAAAATCTTGAACATAAAACATGTTTTCCTTAGATAAGTTGCTATCTTCTGAGTATTGCTGAAAATATTTGTAAGTTAATGGGAATTTTTGTTTAAATATAGGCTGAATTCCTGCTAAACCAGTTGGTCCAAGAAGATAATTGGTTATTTTTTCTATTAATAATTGAGCATCTTTATCTGAGATAGAATAGTTATCCAAATCAATCTCAATATTAAACCAATTGTTATCAACTAAAAACTTACTAATTTTGCCTTTATACTGTATATCGTTTTTTCCGAGTTCACTTAACAGATTTTCGATCAAAGATTTAATTGAATAAGTCATACATTACCTTTCTAACTTATCACCAAAAAGTTCATTTGCTCGCCAATTCATATAGTCAAAAACACCATTATTAACTTGACCATATTGTTTTGCGATTTCTCCTTTGTTTTGTAGATAAACCCAAGCACTCTCAGGCGATTTATCACCTCTTGCTGACATAAGCTCACTTATTTCAGAAACCCCAGATAATACTAACTGTGTCGTGTACCAGTGTCTGAAAATATGTGGGGAAATATTATGCTCCTGCAAAAGCTGCCCAAAAAAGACAACCTCTGCATCATCAGATTTTAAGAAGATTGGGATCATTTCGTCGCGAATAATCTTACGAAATCGTTGATAGTACACATCGTATGATAATGCTTTTCCTCGTCTGTTAAGATTTAAAGGTCCATAATCCTTCTCATACTTCTTACCTTCCAGATAACTCATATAGTCATTATAAGTGTCTAAAAAGACCTCCAAGAAGATATAAGGTACTGCTTGAAGTCTTTCCTTTTTAATTCGTCCAGTTGGCTTTAAATCGCTTCGGAGAGGTATTTCTTTTCGTAGATCGATCTCAATCTTAAATACTTGCCCATCACTTTGGTGAAACAAAATACCTGGCCCTAGAGGACTATCTTCACGTCTTACATTACATGCTTCTGATGGTCTTAAGCCAACAAAGGCTCCCAAGGCCACAACCATGAGTAGATCTTTATGATAGTGTGCTATGTGAGAAAATAACATCTCAAAAGCACTATTTGGCATATCACGAAAAATAGCTTTCTCAGTGTTGCTATCATTTACGTATATTTCAAAATTTGGTTCTTTACGCTTTATAACCCGTCCTCTACTATTCGTAAAAGTTGTCGTAGAATACAATTCTTCTGCTTTTAACTTAGCCTTTCCCTCTCGCTCACTTAAATAAAGAGTTAAGAAGTCAAGAACTGCATTTACGCATTTTTCAACGGTGCTTTTCTTTCTTTTTTCTCTATCTCCTGGTAACTGAGATAATCCATAAAGCGTAAAAAATTCTCTAACCATTTCAAGTGTAAGTTGATCTATACTTTTAAGTCCAGAAGTACCAAATATAAAATTTAGAAACTTAACAACGTAAGAAAAGCGTTTATTCCCATCATCTGAAATAGACTTGATTCTTGAAGTAGATTTAACATAACGATGAAAATCAGTAAATTGTAAGTTGCCGTCATCGTGCTTCAGAACGATAAATTGCTTTGTCACGATGTTGTTATCACCTAAAACTAGTGAATGTTTATATACAACAAATCTCATGTTATCTCCTTGTTTAATATGACTGAAGGTTCTGACTGTGTTTTATGATGTCAATACACAAAAAAACGATCAAATCAGTACCATTTTCCTTTGTGCTCTAAACTGCATAAAGGGAATATCGATGAGTACTTTCATTGATCGTTATTATTATTTAAATTAATTCAATAATAAAAGTAACTTCATCTAAGTAATAAGAGCAATTAATTAGCTCAGCAACAACGATAACCACAGCAACTCCTTCTAAACGATGAAAGGAATATCCGCCGTGGCTATCTATTTACTTTTTTTCTTTTACTTTTGTAAGTTACTTTTGTTATTTTTACTTTTTCTGTATTATATCATATTTTGATTAAATTGTCATCTGAGATAGTGATTTTAAAAAAACTGGAAATTTTTTTAATTGTATATTTTGACAATAAAAAACATTTTTATATCAATTTAATGATTTTAGAGCGTTTTTAGCTTATTTGATTTTAAAGTTGTCGTCTATTCCTCAGGATTACTTGAAGAACAGGAAAAATTCGACAACAAAGTAGTCGATCTATTCAGTTATAAAACCTATGAAGGTCTTTCTGCTGGAACTGGCCACTCCTACTTTGGAGATGTAGATTATACTCTTACTTATTCAACTGAGAATATCCCTCATGATTTCTCCTCATGTGCTGAGAGCTTTCTTCTATACTAATAGACGAAAGGGTGTGAAAATGATTTTTAAATGATACTGTGGAACGGAACAGTAGCCCTAGTATTGACTACTGTCGTTTCTATTCATATTGGCTATTC
>CAJPKC010000004.1 GCA_905370255.1 Streptococcus oralis | reverse complement strand
TGAGTTGAATTTTGAGTTTCTCACCACCTGACAGAGAGGAGATAAGCTGACTGCTAGCAAAACGATCACTATCAAAATGAAGTTCATCAGCCAGACGATAGAGGGTAGCATAGTCTAGGTCATAAGTATCCGCAAAGAAGTAGTCGTTAAGGGTTAGGGATTGTAAGTCATCCGAAATCTGCTGGGGAATATAGACCTGTGGGCTATCTGGTTTATTAATAGTTCCCTCGTAAGAAAGATGGTCAAAATGTGCTTTAGGATTGACAAGAAGGGTAAGGAGACTTGACTTTCCATTGCCTTCTTCCCCAATAATGGCGACTTTTTCACCAGTAGCTATCGTTAGATTTAAGTCATGAACGAGTTCACGCAAATCTTTGGTATGGGTAATAGTTAGATGTTGAATCTGTATCATAGGACCTCCTAGGTCTGAGTGCTTGTTGATAGTGTTTCATGGAAAATATGGTTCTTACTTCAAACAATATCAAAGGTCAAAAAACAGTCCTACCTTATAAGATAGAACCGTCTTGAATCTAGCTAAAAAGCCCTCTAGGAGATAGTGATGGTGTGGATGCAAAAAAACGCAGATACCACCAATAAATTTTCTACAGAAAAAGAGCGCAAAAAAGACATGAAAACAATCTATCAAATAAAGCAGGTTTATTGTGAATAGACTTAGTAGTTCATGTCTCCATTTACCTCCGAATGTTACTTGTCTCGATTGTACGCTGTCAGAGAGCTTTTGTCAAATGAAAATCAAAAATCCAGCCCTCTTAGACCGCCGATGCACCTTATCAATAGTCCCCACCTATGCTATGAGAGAAATAGGACAGTTCTACCTTATTATAGAAAATAAGTTTATATAAAGTTATAAAGAAGCTGAAGTCAATTTTACTCTTGAAATTAGCTGAAAAAGCAGATATTGAAGATTATTCAAACCAGTAAGGTCTAAGTCTTTCTATACTTAATGATTAAGGCTACTTACAAACGTTATTTGCTACAAAAAAATATCTCAGTTTTAAAATCCAAACATTGAATAAATGGACATTCTAGCTGACTCGAACAATTTGCAGCATGGCCAATCTTTTTAGTGTCTAATATTTGTGATGTACTTTTTGCTGTCTGATAGACTTCTTGGACTTCAATTAGCAAATGAGTCAAGATATGATTGTAGTGTTTGAAAAACAAAAAAATAAATTTACTTACTTTTTAACATGCAGATATGATAGGCTAATTTTTTGCTTCAACAAGAAGAAATATTAAAGCATAAATGAGAATATCAGCCATTTAAACTAGTTTTATTTTCTCAGGAGTTTAGAATGATAACATGTTCAAGTCGATTAGGTTAAAAATGAAAGTGAATTTTATATTTTCATAGAAACTGGGAAATACGCCATAATAAAGAGTTTTGACATATTTTAGATAGAATTCAGGAAGTAAAAACAATAAAATTGTCAGACAACTAATGTTTTTTTAAAAAAGTGAGATTAAAACCTTGACTGTAAATTGTCAGAATGTTAGAATATGGAGTGAATCATGACTATGAGAAAACTGACTTATAATCATGTGACCTATAACTAACTATCTTTTAGAGGGAGATTTTTAATGAAAGACTTTTTTAATAGACGCCAACGCTTTTCATTGCGTAAATATTCGTTTGGTGTCGCTTCAGTCTTGCTAGGAACAGCACTTTTTGCTGCTCATAGTGCACAGGCAGATGAAGTAGGGACTCCAACTGTATCGGCGGGTAATCCGGGCACATCAGTAGCAGGAGAAAGTTCAAGTAGTTTAGTCAATACTACGACAACAGCACCCCAACCAAATCCAGCAGCTAGCGTGACTTCCCCATCCGCTTCTGCAACATCTACGTCAACAGTTGCTTTGGTATCACCAGCTTCTGAAGTAGCAAGTGCTTCAACAACAGAAACAACGTCTATAGCTACAGCACCAGCGACAACAGCAACGGCTGCAGCTACTGCTAGCTCAACTCCAACAGCTGCGGGTACTACATCTGTAGGTTCAGCAACTTCTTCTTCAACAGGTGCAACTAGCACATCAGCTGTAACTCCAACAGCGGTACAACCTACAGTGGCACAGCCGGTTGCTCCAACAACACAACCGACGGCTACAACACAACCTGTATCAGCGCCTACAGCTACTCAGCCAGTCGCTTCAACACAGCCTACATCGGCATCAGTGGCACAACCTGCAACGACAACTTTGACAACGTCAACACCAAGTCCAACGTCTGCTGCGAATACAGCAGCCTTGACAACAATGTTGACGGCGAACCCAATGTCCGCTGCAGGAACTGCAACAGAAGTACGTAGTCGTAGCAGTCGTAGACGTCGTTCGCTTGATAATCCAGAATCAACAAGTCATACAACTGGTGCAGCAACAGCGACACCAACTATGAGTGATCCTAACGGAGCAACGATTACTAACCGTCCTCTTGTTGTACCTACGCCAAAAGATCCAAATGATCATATTACAGCTGGTATTAACTACCAATTGAATCCAAATACTTCTCAGTATACTTATCTCGTTACTGATTTGATGGGATTCAATAAAGCATACAACACGAAGTACTATTATCGTATGTCTAAACCATACGACAACTCTACAAATGTAACCATTGAGTTGGTAGATGGTGCTACAAACACTGTTAAAGAAACAAAACAAATCAATGGTGCTGGTACTGTTAACTTAGGTCAAGCTACACTTGCTCCTATTTCTGGGGCTAAGCAGGCCTATATTGAGTTCCGTTTTGAAAATATTGTGGATGCAGATAAGACAAACCGTCCAGCTCTACGTGCAACTTGGAAATACAATGGTAGTGCTACTGATTTTGATGGCCAACGTTCGGCTATTCAAATCTATGATGTAGTTAATCCTGCTAACGAAGGTACTACAATCACGGATCCACAATACTACATTCCACGTCTAACTCATAAAACAACGTATTATAAAGTTGTTGATAAAAATGCATCAACTTATGATATGAATCGTCTTGTCGGTAAATTTGTTCAAGATACAAATGGGAACTATATTAAAAACTCATCTACTGCGGGTGATTATAAACTTGTAAATAAAGATGGTACACCAGATGTTGGTACACAGTCATATAGAGAAACTGGAAACGAAGAAAGTCTTGGTAGCTTTACTCTAACTGCTATGGAGGGACAGGATTTCCATGCCTCAGCCCTTCGTGCTTTTGAAGGTTACAGTCTTTATCAAACAGCGGATCCTCGCTCACTTGTAGATGTGCTTAAAAAGCCTTATCAAGTAGGTCAACGTTGGTTTGACGTCGCCAATGCAGAGGGTGCTGTTAAACGTATTAAGGAAGTTGTCAAAGAGGATGGTACCGTCCGTATCGAAATGTGGGCCATTAAGTCTGATAGCTTAAACAAGATTGCTAAAGACGTAAATACTGATGGATATGTAAAAGTTTACGAGACAGTCATTCGTCCGGGAAGCAATAACAAAATTGACCATCCAGAAGATCTTGGTAAGAACCCTACCATTGATGATGCTGGTTGGAATAGAGATAATAATACGCCAAGCTATCCAGGTCTTAAACCTGAGTATAGAGATAAGCTTGTTAAGGGGCAACCTTTTGCTATTTTCTCAGATAAACAAAACACTAACTATAAGGGTGACTTAGAGTTTGCTAGAGGTTCAGGCGCAGACTTTATTTATAAACGTCCAGATGGCACTTTCTATCGAATGTCCTGGGCTGGGAATGTAGCACAAAATAATGTTGAAGTTAAAGAAAATCCTGTAAGTGCTACTGAGGCTGCTCAATATAGTCCACGTTATTCTTCTGCAGGTGAGTTTTATGTAAACCGTGGTAGCTCGGATACGTCCTATACGATTAATGGTGTTCCAGTTGCTTCAGGTAACATTTTCCGTTTGGAAAACAAATTGTCACCTAGCTATGAAACGGTTTACTATTATGTAAAAAACGAACCTATTGATATTGAACTTAAGCTAAAGAAAGTCCTAAAGAGTCTTAATACGACAGTACAACCTGAATTGAAAAAGGGAGCCTTCTCCTTTAATATAACAAATGTTGCGGCAGATCCTGCTAATCCACTCGAAAAAGATGGACCGGCTATTAATGCGACAGTAACAAACAAGGAAGATGGTTCTATTCCCTTCACTCAAAAAATAACACAAGCTGATGGTGCTGAAAAAGAAGTATCTCTTATCCAATTAGACAAAGTTGGTATCTATAAATATCGTATTACAGAAGTAGCTGGTTCTGATACTGAAGTTGACTATGATGAAATGAGCGTTACTGCAACCGTTACAGTTACAGAAAAGAAAGACGCTTCTGGCAACTACTTGGGTGAGTATGAATATACTGTTACGTACACTTCAGAAAAGGGTCAAGATGACAAAGGAAAAGAAACAGGCACTAATGTTTCAGCAACAAATCCAAAAGAAAAAACCGGTACTGATACTGAATTCAACAACTTTGTCGTAGCTCCGGTAAACGTTGAATTTGATTTCACAAAGAAATTATCTGGTCGTAATCTAAAAGCAAATGAGTTTACTTTTAATCTTTTGAATGAAGCAGGTACAGTAGTTGGGACTGCAAAAAATGATGCGAACGGTAATATTAAATTCACGGGCATTAAATACAAGGTTAGTGATCTTGGAACAAATTCTGCAGGAAAGCGAAATGACAGCAAGACCTTTAACTACACTGTAAAAGAGGTTGTGCCAACAACAGCCGAAGCTGGTATGTCTTATGACCAAATGGAAGCGAAAGTAGCTGTTACAGTTACTAAGACAGGTCATACTTTGACAACTGCTACAACTTACTCATCAGTTAATGGTATTGATGCTAATGGTAACCCAACGACGGGTGTAGATAAAGAATTTAACAATACCTTCACACCGAACCCAGTAAAAGTAAACCTTGAGTTCGATAAGTCTCTTTCAAATGGTACGCTTAATGCTGGTGATTTCAGCTTTAAATTAACTGGTGACGGTAATGTTAATGAAACGGTAACAAATAAAGCTAATGGTAAGATTAACTTTAGTACGTTGTCATTCGATAAAGCTGGTGTCTATAACTACACTGTAAAAGAAGTAGCTGGAACAAACACAGATGTTGATTATGATGCGATGACAATCAATGTTAAGGTTACCGTAACAAAAGATGCCAATACGGGTCTATTGTCAGCAAGTACGGTGATGACTTCATCAGGTGGTGAAGCAACGGATGCCAATGATAGAGTCTTCAACAACTTTGTCGTTCCTGCAATTCCAATCAGAGTAGATTTCAAAAAAGCCTTGGTGGGTCGTTCCCTTAAAGCTAATGAATTTACATTTGAAATGAAGGATTCAGCTGGGACAGTCGTTGCTACTGGTACCAATGATGCGAATGGTGTGGTAACCTTTAATCAACTTCCAAAAGTGAAAAATGCTCAAGTTGGTCAAACAATTAAGTATTATGTCAGTGAAAAAGTTCCTTCAAACAAGGAATTTGGTGTCACATATGATAGTATGGTTGCTGAGGTTTCTGTGACTGTTTCTAAGAATGCAGACCACACTTTGAAAGCAACGGTAACTTATCCAGGAGGAGACACAGAGTTTAACAACACCGTCACTCCTCCAACAACGCCTGACTTCCAACCAGAAAAATTCATTGTTAACAAAAAGGAATACGACATCACTGGTAACAAGTTGATGGATGATGATGACGAGTTGGCAGATGAGTATGTAGATACAAATGCTAACCCATATGTGGATGGTACAACCAACAATGAACCTGAAAACTTGAATACCAAGACAGTTAAGAAGGGCGATGAGATTGTTTACCAAGTATGGTTGGATACAACAAAATTGAAAGCAAGTGACAATATTCAAGCTGTTGGTATTACAGATAAATATGAAGCTGATAAACTAGAAATCAATGCTTCAAATATTAAAGCTTACGATTCAGTAACGGGTGTAGATGTAACTGCTAAATTCGACATCAAAGTTGAAAACGGCACAATCACTGCAACTTCTAAAGACGAATTTATCAAAGATGCTAATAACAACCCTGTTATTGACACAACTAAGTTCGAGTTTGGCCGTTACTACAAATTTGATATTCCTGCTACAGTCAAGATGACGACTCCAAATGGTGTCGATATCGAAAATACGGCAAATCAAATTGTTCACCAGTACGATCCAACGAATAGAAATATCACTAAGCCAGAAAAACCAACGCAAAAACGTGTAGTGAATCTTCCAGTTCCACTCGAATTTGATTTCACTAAGAAATTAGATGGCCGAAATCTTGTAGAAAACGAATTTACATTCGTATTGAAGAAAGATGGCGTCGCAATTCAAACTGCGAAGAACAGTGCGCCAGACGCAACAACTGGAATCGCGAAGATTGCCTTCAAGCCACTTGAATTTACAAAAGCGAACGCTGGTAATACCTTCACTTACACTGTGGAAGAAGTTGCTGGAACGGATGCTACTGTGTCTTATGACAATATGGTCGCAACGATTAAAGTAGAAGTCAAACATGACGGAACGACTAAGGCAACTGTTGTGAACATGCTTCAAGACGCACCGGACAAAGAGTTTAACAACACAGTGAAACCACCGGAAGAACCTAAGTTCAACCCAGAGAAATACGTCGTTGATAAAGAGAAATTCGATATCACAGGCGACAAGCTCGTTGATGATGACAAAGAATTGGCAGACAAGTACGCAGATACAAATGCGAACCCATATGCGGATGATGCATCAAACAATGAACCAGAAAACTTGAATACGAAGACAGTGAAACCAGGCGATAAATTGGTTTACCAAGTATGGTTGGATACAAAACAATTTAGCGCAACCAACACTGAAAACATTCAAACACTCAGCATCACAGATAACTATGATGAAGATAAGTTGGATGTGAACTCAATCAAGGTTTACGATAGCGTAACTGGTACAGACGTTACTTCTAAGTTTGATATCGCAAACACAGGTGGCGTGATCACAGCGACCCTTAAAGCTGGCTTCACGAAATCACTAGGCGATGCCAACAACACTCAAATCATCGATACAACTAAGTTCGCATTTGGCCGTTACTATAAAGTTGATATCGTAACAACTGTGAAAACAAGTGTTGAGCCAGGTAAAGATATCGAAAATACAGCTGGACAAATCGTACACTACTACAACCCAAGAACGAACAAGGTTGAGAAACCAGAAAAACCAACTGAAAAACGTGTAAACAGCGTTCCAGTTCCACTTGAGTTGAAATTCACGAAAGCCCTTGCTGGTCGTCAACTTAAAGCTAACGAATTTGAATTTGTTCTTGAAAAAGACGGCGTTGAAGTCGAACGTGTGAAGAACGACGCAGCTGGTAAAATCAACTTCAAGAAACTTGAGTTTGGTAACGATGATCTAGGTAAGACTTACAACTACACTGTACACGAAGTTACAGGTTCAGACGCAACGGTGACATACGATACAATGGTTGCGACTGTAAGGGTTTCAATCTCTCATGATGGTACAGCGAAAGCAATCGTGAAGAATGTTGTAGACGCACCAGATAAAGAGTTTAACAATAAGGTGAAACCACCTGAAGAACCTAAGTTCAATCCAGAAAAATACGTTGTTTCTACAGAAAAATTCGATATCACAGGCGACAAGTTGCTTGACGATGATTCTGAATTGACAGACAAGTATGGTGATACAAACGCTAATCCATATGCGGATGGTACAGCTAACAATGAACCAGAAAACTTGAATACGAAGACAGTGAAACCAGGCTCTAAATTGGTTTACCAAGTATGGTTGGATACAACACAATTTAGCGCAACCAACACTGAAAATATTCAAACAGTCGGCATCACAGATAACTATGATGAAGCCAAGTTGAATGTGAACTCAATCAAGGTTTACGATAGTGTGACAGGTTCAGACGTTACTTCTAAGTTTGATATCGCAAACACTGGTGGCGTGATTACAGCGACCCTTAAAGCTGGCTTCACGAAATCACTAGGAGATGCCAACAACACTCAAATCATTGATACAACTAAGTTTGCATTTGGCCGTTACTATAAAGTTGATATCTCAACAACCGTGAAAACGGATGCCCCAGCAGGAAAAGATATCGAAAATACAGCTGGTCAAATTGTTCACTACTACAACCCAAGAACCAACACAGTTGAAAAACCAGAAAAACCAACTGAAAAACGTGTAAATAGCGTTCCAGTTCCACTTGAGTTGAATTTCACTAAGAAACTTGATGGTCGTCAACTTAAAGCTAACGAATTTACATTTGTTCTTAAGAAAGATGGCGTTGAAGTAGAACGTGCGAAAAATGATGCTCCTGATGCAACTACCGGTATCGCTAAGATTAACTTCACGAAACTTGAATTTGGTAAGGATGATATTGGCAAGACTTACAATTATACAGTGGAAGAAGTTAAAGGAACAGATTCAACAGTGTCTTACGATGGCATGGTTGCAACAGTAAGGGTTTCAATTTCTCATGATGGTACGGCAAAAGCAATCGTGAAGAATGTTGTAGATGCTCCAGACAAAGAGTTCGATAACCGTGTGACACCACCAGAAGAACCTAAGTTTAACCCAGAGAAATATGTTGTTAGAGATGAAGACTTTGATTTAACTGGTAAGAAACTTTTGGATGATGATTCTGAGTTAGCTGATAAATACGGCGATACTAAGATTAATCCTTACGCAGATAAATCTAATAATAATGAAAAAGTTACTGTCCGTAATGATAAGGGTGAGTTGGAAGAAGTCTTTGAGAACCTCAATACTCAGCCTGTTAAACGTGGTCAGAAATTCTACTATCAAGTATGGCTTGATACAACTCAATTTAGTGCTAACAATAAGGAAAATATCCAAACTGTTGGTATCACAGACAATTATGATGAATCAAAATTGATTGTGACTAAAAACACTATTAAGGTTTATGATGGTGAGACTGGTGCAGATGTGACATCTAAGTTTGACGTTGCTGTTACTAACGGTATTATCACTGCAAACTTGAAATCAGGCTTTACGAAGTCACTAGGTGATGCAAATAATACTCAAGTTATTGATACAACTAAGTTTGAATTTGGTCGTTACTACAAAGTAGTTATACCTGCTACAGTTAGTCAAGATGCTTACGATGGTTCTGAAATCGAAAATACTGCGACACAAACGGTTCATTATTATAACCCAAGAACGCATACAGTTGAGACTCCAGATAAGCCAACGCAAAAACGTGTGAACAACATTCCAACAGCTATTCAGCTAATCTTTGGTAAGACACTTAATGGTCGCAAATTGCAAGCAGATGAATTTAGCTTTGTCTTGAAAGATAAAGAAACTAATAAGATTCTTGAGAAGGCTAAGAATGATGCAGATGGTAAAGTTACCTTCAAGACAATCAACTATTCAAAAGCTGATATTGGTCAAACATTTAACTATATTGTTGAAGAAGAGAAAGGTGACAAACCAGGTGTTACTTATGATGATATGAAGGTTAACGTGACTGTTCAAGTTATTCAGCCTTCTTCTGGTGATCAGTTGTCAACAGTTATCTCTTATGCTACTGAAGGTGGAGATGCCTTTACTGCGGATGATACAGTATTTGACAATAACGTAACACCAAACTTCAAACCAGAGAAGTATGTTGTTTCTAAAGAAAAATTTGATCTTAAGGGCACAAAACTTCTCGATGATGATGCGCCTAACGGTAAGGTTGAAGCTGAAAACTTGAATCACCATACACTTACTCGTGGTCAGAAATTCTACTACCAAGTATGGCTTGATACTCGTGAATTTACAGCTGAAAGCAATATTCAATCAGTAGGAATCACAGATGACTATGATGAAGCTAAACTTGATATTGATGAGTCAGCAATCAAGGTTTACGATGGTGAAACAGATGTTACTGATAAATTTGATATTTCAATCAAAAACGGTGTCATCTACGCAACTTCTAAACCAAGTTTGACTAAACCTATTAGTGCAACTGATGCGACTCCAGTTATTGATACGACTAAGTTCGCTTTTGGACGTTACTATAAATTTGATATCCCAGCAACTGTTAAAAATATTAAAGACAATGACGGTGTTGAGTTTAGTAATACGGCCAATGAAATTGTTCATCAATACAACCCTTACAATAAGCAAGTTACAACTCCTAAAAAACCAACTCAAACACGTGAAAATAACGTTCCAGTTCCACTTGAGTTCAACTATACTAAGAAACTTGAAGGACGTGAGTTGACTGCAGGTGAGTTCAGCTTCTTATTGAAAGACCAAGATGGAAAAGTCCTTCAAACTGTATCAAATGATAAAGACGGACATATCAAGTTTGAACAACTCTTGTTCAGCAAGGCTGATCTTGGTAAGACATTTACTTATACTGTAGAAGAAGTCAATGACAATAAACCTGGTATTTCTTACGATGCTATGAAAGCAACGGTGACAGTACAAGTAACTAAGGATGGTAAAATTCTTAAGACTGTCGTTAATCATGCTTCTGCAGGTGGAAATGCTACAGATGCTAACGACAAAGAGTTCAACAACAAGGTGGTTCCACCAGAAAAACCTAAGTTCCAACCAGAGAAATATGTTGTAAACCAAGAGAAATTTGACATTACTGGTGATAAACTCGTTGATGATGATAAAGAGTTGGCAGACAAGTATGCGGATACTAATGCGAACCCATACGTAGACAAGACAGACAACAACGAGAAAGAAAACTTGAATACTAAGACTGTGAAACGTGGCGATAAATTGGTTTACCAAGTATGGCTTGATACAACTAAATTTGACGCAAACAACAAGGATTATATTCAAACCGTTGGTATCACTGATAACTACGATGAGAAGAAACTTAATGTTAACCAACCAGATATCAAAGCATACGATGGTAAAACTGGTAAAGATGTTACAGCAATGTTCGATATCAAGGTTGAAAACGGTGTGATTACAGCCAACCTTAAAGATGGCTTCACTAAGTCACTTGGTGATAAAGATAATACCCAAATTATCGATACAACTAAGTTTGCCTTTGGTCGTTACTATAAGTTTGACATTCCGGCAATTGTTAAAGACAGTAAGAATGAAAAAGGTGAGTTTGACGTACCTTCTGGTTCAGATATTGAAAACACAGCGGGACAAACAGTTCACTACTACGACCCAACAGTTAAGAAGGTCGTGAAAACACCTGAAAAACCAACTGAAAAACGTGTTGTTAACATTTCAGCTAGTGTTACGTTTGAATTCACTAAAAAACTAGAAGGTCGTGACCTTAAGGCTGGTGAGTTTAGCTTTGTACTTAAGGATAGAAAAGGTAAAGTGATTGAAACTGTAAGCAATGATGCTGACGGTAAGATTAAGTTCTCAGCACTTGAGTACAAACATGGTGAAGAAGGTATCCACTTCTACACGGTTGAAGAAGTGAAAGGTAATGATACTACAGTAACTTACGATAAGATGGTAGCTAAAGTTACTGTTTTGGTAGCTAAGGGTGGTAACGTTATGACAGTAACTTCTAAATTGCCAGAAGATACTGAGTTCAACAACATTGTAACGCCACCGACACCACCAACTCCAGTGGTGCCACCAGTTACACCACCAACACCACCAACTCCAGTGGTGCCACCAGTTACACCACCAACACCACCAACTCCAGTGGTGCCACCGGTTACACCGCCAACACCACCAACTCCAGTGGTGCCACCGGTTACGCCGCCAACACCACCAACTCCAGTGGTGCCACCAGTTACACCGCCAACACCACCAACTCCAGTAGTACCACCAGTTACACCACCGACATCTCCAGAAGTATCTAGAGAACAGGGTCTTCCTAAGACTGGTGAGAACAAGTCTGTAGTAGCAATGGCATTCGGAGGACTCCTTGCGGCAGCTGGACTTGGTTTGGCAGGAAAACGAAAAAAAGAAGACTAAGATAATAATAGGCGTAAAAATAAGATAGTTAGTAAGATTATTTCAGTTTTCAAGAAGAGAGGCTTGACCGAATAAGGTCAGGCTTCTTTTTGTTCGGCACTTAAAAATATCGTAAGTGACCAATAATGAAGTCAATTAAGAAGTTCCAAAGTCTTTATGGGCTGTGGAACTTTTTTTATATTTTGCTAACTTATTACATGGACATGTGTGAGGAGGATGATCTGATTGTTTCTCTCACAAGAGATGAGTAGATTCAAATTGATATTAACTTCTTCATGACAGTAGATTAGTACTTTCAAATAAAATATATTATGAATGATGTGGGTAATGGTAGAAGCTGATAAAAGACTTTGAGCTATTGTCTATTTAGTTATGGTGAATTTGATAATCTTGCAGTCACAATAGAAGCATCTTATCTAGGGGCTACACCATCATTTTTTGATTGAGAAATCAGAAAAAATCAAAGTTTAAGTTCTCTTATGAACTTTCAATAGACTATCATTACTCATTTTATGATTAAGATGATGGGAGGTAGAAGTTTCATAGAAGCAATAGGGAGCGACATTAAAGATAACATCTAGTAGTCGGATTAGTTAACAGTATTGGAAAGGGAGGAGACTTTCTGATAGTTGCTTTGTAATTGGATGCTCAAAGATCTCTTATAAGATAGAAATGTATTACTGGTACTATTTTGAGTATTGAAATTATTTCGTAATATCGTTGGTTATTCTTTCATTTGTATTTGAATAAGATACTAGTAGGCATAATTTTTCTCACAGGTTTTGTTATCTTTTGATTTTTTGAAGTTAGAAAATACTAGGACTCATTCTCTATTAATCCTAACTTATGAGAGTCTTTTTTAAGTTGAATACTAGTATGCTAAACAGGTGAGAGCAATTATGGATGTTGGATTGTTGCAAACTTTCTTTAAGATTTTACTAGTGTTAATGAAGAAATACTGTTAAACGAAGAAGATGTTAGTATTATTTTAGACGGATAAAGTTATTCTAAGGTTAGGACTAGATGTATATGCCATTTTCATTAAAGATAAAAATATCTATATGAGTGTAAAAGGAAAAGAAATGAGAGGTTATGTGCGTATATTGCCATTATTATGGATTAAAGTGAGAATAATATAGTGTATATTATAAGATGTTAATTCATTTTTATAATATTATTTCTTTCGGATTATAGATTTAAATTACTATTTTTAGAACTTACTTCTGTTTATATATGGTGATTTAAGTATTTATGGACCATGAGATGGGTTTGGAATCTTTGACGCTTTTATTAGAAAACAACAAATGTAATCCGAGTTAATTTATTTTAGAAAAGCGTAATTTATATAATGAAATATTAGAAAACAGTAGTTGTCGCCTTATTTTAGAAAACGCTTAACATGTTATAAATAAAAGGTTTCTAACGTTTTTATGTTTTTTGTAAATAACGTTACTCTTACAATTGTCAGATAACTAAACTTTTTTTAAAAAACATTATTTAATCACTTGACTCTAAATTGTCAGAATGTTAGAATGAAAAAGAATCATGGATATGAGGGGAATTAACTTATAATCATGTATCTATAACTAACTATTTTTTTAGAGGGAGACTTAAACATGAAAGACATTTTCAACAGGCGCCAGCGCTTTTCATTGCGTAAATATTCATTTGGTGTCGCTTCAGTCTTGTTGGGGACGGCACTCTTTGCTGCTCACACTGCACAGGCTGATGAAGTCGTAGCATCTGATGCTTCTTCATCAAACCCTGGTTCATCAGTTGAGGGCGAAAGTTCTTCAGAACTGGTTGAGACGAATACAGCATCAACAGCTCAAGCAGATCCTACTGCAGCTGTATCTTCAACTGAGGCAACTGCGTCAACATTTAACTTGACGCCAGAAGCTTCAACAACAGATAAGGTTGCCGCAGAGGCAACTGACAAACAAGCTACAGAAACTGCGAAACCAGAAGCTTCTAAACCAGCTTCAGAGGCTGCAAAGCCAACAGAAAAAGCTACTTCAGAAGCAGCTAAGCCAGCTACAGTAGCATCAACAGCTACAGCCAGCAACAATGTTGAAACACCAGCTTCAACAAGAACAGCTTCAAACACTTCAGCTACAGCATCAACAACTGCTCCAGCAACTGAAAATACTGAAGCAGCCGAAACCGCAGCAGAAGCTACAAGTGTTAGCCCACGTGTTACAGCAAATACTTATTCTGTAAGATCTGCTGCAGACCGTAGTGCAACACTTGACCGTGCTGCTAGTGATATCACAAATGCTGGTGCTTTGGCAACAAGTCGTAGCCGTCGTCGTAATACACGTGCTTTGACAGATCACAACTATGAGGCGGTCTCTGTAGAAACTCACCTTAAAGATGGTGAAAAAGCTACTCCAGATATGACAGATCCTAATGGTGCAACTGTTCGATCTCAAACAGTGCCATCGGGCTACCAAGCTAAAGAAGGTGACTACTATACTTATAGTATCGTAGATCTTACTAATTTCAACAAACGTTACCATACAAATTACTATACACGTGCTTACAAGAGATTTGATGCTTCAACAGATACTACTGTTGAATTGGTTGACAAGAACACTGGTAATGTAGTAGAAACAAGAACCGTATCAGCTTCTAGTGGTATTCAAAAATTTACGACTACCAAAGCAGCCTCTAATGGGGAGTTAACTTGGCAAGTAGATTACGATAAAGGTTTAGGTGCTGGACCAGGGAAGACAGATTCACCGTTTATCCAACTTGGATATGAAGTTGGTCCAAGTATCAAGGCTTTAGTTGCTCCAGGACACAATCTAACTCCTACAGAACAAGCTTTATATGATGCAGTTTATGCTGCGCGTAATTCAACGGATATCATCAACGTTGTAGAACCAGCATATAATGGTCGTACTATTACAGATACGAATGCTAAAATTCCATTATTTGTTCAAAAATCAACTTACTATAGAGTAGTCGATAGAAATAATGCTTCATTTAATGCGAATAAAACAGATAAAACTGTTCAAGATTATGTACCAAATGGTAATGAAGTAACATTAGCCAACTACACGCTGAAAGCGATGGAAGGACAACACTTTACAGCATCTGGTGAACGTCAATTTGATGGTTACAAACTTTATCAAACAGCTACTCCAGATTCAACAACTGGTTATGTTAGCCGTCCTTATACAGTTGGTACCAAGTTTATGGATGCTGATCGTGCTGGAATAAAACGTATCAAAGAAATTGTTGGAGAAGATGGATCTGTTGTTATTCGTGTTTACTTATTAGATCCAAGACAACAAAACAAACGTTCTGATGGTACATTGAACACTGATGGCTATATGTTGCTAGCAGAAACCAAGCCTATTAAACCAGGTGATTATAACAAAGAAGAGTTGGTTGTTAAGAAAACACCACTTAAAACGATTGCACACACTGTAACTGATCCAAGAACAGGGGCAAAAACGAACTATCCAAATGGTAAGGACGTTCCATTTGATTTCCAAAGAGATGCTTCTTACACTCCGTATAAGACAGTATTTGTACCATTCTTGGGAGATAATATCGGTCACCTTTCTCCAAACGCACAATTAGAGCGTGGAGTAGGAGGTATTGGTACTAACGTTGACTTGCTCAACTCTTTGACGCCATACAAGCCAACAGTCTACTACTATGTGAAGTCAGAACCTGTAACAGTGACTCCAGAAGTTGAAAAACAACTTGAAGGACGCACACTTGTTAATGGTGAATTTAGCTTTAAGATTAAAGAAGAGCAAGCTAACAAATCAGTTCCTTCATATGAAGAAACAGTAACTAACCAAAATGGTAAAGCTACATTTAGTAAATTAACATTTAACAAAGCTGGAGTATACACTTACACAATTACTGAGGTTAAAGGCTCAGATACAAACGTCGATTATGATGCAATGACTGTTACAATGACAGTTACTGTAACTGAGAAAAATGCTGCTGGTGATTTGCAAGCTTCAGTTAAATACAGTGCTGAAGGTGGATTCAAATCAAGTGCAGATGATAAAATTTTCAATAACTACGTTGTAGCTCCAGTTAAGACTAAGTTCGACTTTAGTAAGGCTCTTGCAGGTCGTACTCTTAAAGAAGGCGAATTTACATTTGCTCTTAAAGATTCAACTGGTAATGTTCTTCAGACCAAGAAAAACAGCGCTAATGGTGTTATTGCCTTTGATGACTTGACATTTGATAATACTCAAGTTGGTACTCACAAGTATACTGTAGAAGAAGTTATCCCAGATAATAAAGAAGCTGGTATGACTTACGATACAATGAAAGCTGAAGTAACAATCACTGTTACTAAGGAAGGCCACGTTCTTAAAGCAACTAACATTCTTCCAGCAGATACAGAATTCAATAACACATTCACACCAGGTGCGGTTAAAGTTAACCTTGACTTTGATAAATCACTTTCAAATGGTACTTTGAACGCAGGTGACTTTAGCTTCACGTTGACTGGTGATAACAATGTTAATGAAACTGTAACCAACAAAGCTAACGGTAAGATTAACTTTAGCGAATTGTCATTTGACCATGAAGGTGTCTACAACTACACTGTTAAAGAAGTGAAAGGCAACAATGCCGATGTAGACTACGATGAAATGACTATCGCAGTTAAAGTAACGGTTACTAAAGATGCTACTACAGGTCTTTTGGCTGCTAAGACTGAAATGACTTCAACAGGTGGTGAAGCAACTGGTACTGATGACAAGATCTTCAACAACCACGTTGTAGCTCCTGTAACTGCTCAATTTGACTTCAGCAAAGCTCTTGCAGGTCGTAACTTGAAAGCTGGCGAATTTAGCTTCGTATTGAAAGACAAAGATGGTAAAGTCCTTCAAACAAAACAAAATGATGCTAGCGGACGTGTTCGTTTCGATGCCTTGACATTTACAAATGCTCAAGTTGGTAACCACAAGTACACTGTAGAAGAAGTTCAAGGTTCTGAAGCAGGTATGACTTATGACCCAATGAAAGCTAACGTAACAGTTACTGTTACTAAGTCAGGTCATGCGCTTACTGCTGTAGCAACTCTTCCAACTGATACAGAATTCAACAATACATTCACATCAGCTCCAACTCAAGCTCAATTCAAGTTCACTAAACGTCTTGAAGGTAAAGAGCTTACAGCAGGTGCCTTCACATTCGAATTGCTTGAAAACGGCAACGTTATTCAAACTAAGAAAAATGCAGCAGATGGTTCAATCACATTTGATGCTATTGAATACAGTGCTGAAGGTGAACACACTTACACTGTGCGTGAAAAAGCTGGTAACGATACAAACATCGATTACGATACTATGAACGCAGAAGTGAAAGTTAAAGTTACTAAAGATGCTGCTACAGGTCTCTTGAGTACTGCTGTTACAATGCCTGAAGACACAGAGTTCAACAACTATGTAGTTTCTCCAGTTGTAACTAAGTTTGACTTCACTAAGAAATTGGCAGGTCGTGAACTTAAAGCTGGTGAATTTAGCTTCGTATTGAAAGATGCTGCTGGTAACGTCGTTGAAACAGTTAAAAATGATGCTGCTGGTAACGTAACCTTCTCAGAATTGTCATTCGACAATACTAAAGTTGGTACACACACTTACACTGTAGAAGAAGTGATTCCTGAAAACAAAGAATTCGGAATGACTTACGATAAGATGAAAGCTACAGTGACAGTTGAAGTTGCTAAGAACGGTCACACATTGACTACTGTTACAAACGTTACATCAACTGGTGGTGTAGACGCTAATGGTAACGCTACTGACGGTACTGCAGATAAAGAATTCAACAACAAAGTCACTCCTCCAGAAACTCCTGAATTCCAACCAGAAAAATTTGTCGTTTCTAAAGAGAAATATGACATCACTGGTGACAAGTTGATGGATGACGACGATGATGTACCTGGTAACGAGTACACAGCAACAAATGCGAATCCATATGTTGATGGTGTTGCAAACAACGAACCAGAAAACTTGAATACTAAGACTGTTAAACGCGGTTCTAAATTGGTATACCAAGTATGGCTTGATACTACTAAATTCACAGAAGCTAACAACATCCAATACGTTGGTGTATCTGATACATACGACGCAGATAAATTGAACGTTAACGCATCTGATATCAAAGCCTACGATTCAGTAACTGGTGCAGATGTGACTGCTAAATTCGACATCAAAGTTGAAAACGGTACAATCACTGCAACTTCAAAAGATGAATTTATCAAAGATAAAGTAAACAACCCTGTTATCGATACTACTAAGTTCGCCTTTGGACGTTACTATAAATTTGATATTCCAGCAACTGTGAAAGAATCTGTTAAAGCTGGTGCTGATATTGAAAATACAGCCAACCAAACAGTTCACGTTTACAACCCAGTAAGCAAGACAGTTGAAA